>CAZDIC010000052.1:0-9463 GCA_964505395.1 uncultured Alistipes sp.
ATAAAACGCATAGTTCTTGCGACCATGACGTTGTAATCTGATTTTTGTTGCCATTCTGTAAAAAGAATTTAAAATTGGTTTTGTAATGGTTTGCCGCAGGAGCACGGCTACACAGAGCCACTCCCTAAAGCAACCGCAAAGTTACAACTTTTTTCTCACACCTACAACACCTTATCGCGAAACCGATTGCAAAAATCGCACTTCGATTTGGGACATTCAGCACTTCGATTTGAGATTTTATCACAGACTATTTGCCCACCGAGGCGAGATGTGATAAAAGATCTGCGACGACAAATGTGCTACCGCCCACAAAAAGCGAGCCACAATTACCACTTTGCGATGTGAGCGACGACAGCCGATCAAGAGCGAGATTATACGCCTCATCAACCGAGTGTGTAACGTCGCCATGAAGATTATAGTTGGCCGCTTCTCGCGCAAGGTCCTCCGCCCGGAGAGCACGAGGCACAGATGCTTGAGTAAATATATAGTTGGCATCAGTCGGCATATATGGCAGGATGTGCGAAATATCCTTATCGTTTACAAAACCGATAGCCATAAAGAGCGGACGAGGAAGCGTTGCCAGTTGTTTTGAGAGCAGCTCCCAACCACCTTCATTATGCCCGGTGTCACACACAACCTTGGGCGAACGGCCAAGAATCATCCAACGGCCCATCAAACCGGTAAGCGAACAAACATTGGCGAAGCCTTTGGCTACTGCCTCGTTTGTAATACGCCAACCCTGCCGTTCCAATGCCATCAAAGCCGCAATAACCGTACGACAGTTTTCATGCTGACAGAAGCCCGACAACTGATATTGCAAATCACCAAACGGAGTTCCGGTAACGCCAAGAGTGCCATCATCGTCAGCAACATTGATATTAGCCAACGACAGCTGCGCAAAGTCAATATTTGAGCCATGAGCCGATGCCACATCGGCAAACACTTGACGAATAGCCGGTTTGGTCTCTCCGCACACAACATCAACACCATCTTTGATAATTCCGGCCTTCTCATGCGCAATAGCCTCAAGAGTGTTGCCAAGTTGCGCCATGTGATCAAAGGATATATTGGTGATAACCGACAGTCGCGGAGTAATGATATTTGTAGAATCGAGACGACCACCAAGACCGACCTCAATCACCGCGACATCCACACGTTCCGTTGCGAACCATTCAAAAGCCATCACAGTGGTAAGCTCAAAGAACGATGGAGCCGGCAATGTAGAATCAGATTGCTTAAGTTGGTGATAACGTTCTACAAACGACACAACAGCACTCTCCGGGATCTTCTTGCCATCAACACGCATTCGCTCGCGAAAATCAATCAAATGTGGAGATGTAAACAAGCCGACTTTATATCCGGCAGATTGCAACACCGCCGCAATGGTGTGGGCGGTGGAACCTTTACCGTTAGTTCCGGCAATGTGAATGGTGGGATAATCGTTGTAACGATCTTCAAACTGAGCCGACAGACGCACTACGGTGTCCAATCCCGGCTTATATGCAGCAGCCCCGATACGCTGAAATTGCGGTGTTTGGCTGTAGAGATACTCAACTGCTTCGTTGTAAGTCATGGCAATGAACGCTTTTTAATAATATATGATAAATCCGGCGATACCGGCGAGAATAATCAAATAGATTGGGTGAAATTTCGTTTTCAGCACGGCAACCAAAGTAGCTATTGATATGGCTATTGAAATCGCAATTTCCGATGTTGAAGAGCCATAATTTTCTCCATTCATTAACAGCAATGCCGCCGATGCTATAAGGCCAATCACCACCGGACGAAGGCCCTTGAAAATGCCTCGAATAATCACACTATCTTTATGGCGAGAAATAAAATGACTTGTATAACTAACCAATAGGAATGACGGCAACACGACAACAAAAGTACATATCAGCGAGCCAAGCACACCCCATAACGGATGATTAAATCCTGCCGTCATCGGAGCAGCATAACCTATGTATGTTGCGGAGTTAATGCCGATAGGCCCCGGGGTCATCTGCGAAATGGCAACAATGTCGGTAAACATCTTCTCGGTAATTTTACCGGGGCCGACACCCACAATTTCGCGTTGAATGAGTGAGAGCATGGCATAACCGCCACCAAAGCCAAAAAGACCGATTTTCAGATAGCTAAGAATCAAACGCAGGTAAATCATTGCTCAACCTCCTTTCCTTCGCTATCGGCTTTGGCAACGGCCAAACGTTCCTCCTGACGGCGCAACCACAGATACCCGAACAAACCACCAAGGATAATAAACAAAATAGGATTTGAAATCCAAGGTATATTTGACCATATCAACAATGCTACTATTACCGGGATCCACGCGGTCTTCCATCCTATCTTCATCGCACGAGCCGACGTGATAACCGGAGCTACAATAAGCGCCACCACCGCCGGGCGAATACCACGGAAAATAGAGGATATCACATGATTGTGCTGAATCAGATCAGGCGTTAGAAAAATCGCGATAGTCAAGATAATAACGAAACAGGGCACAATGGTTCCAAGAGCAGCACACATGCTACCACGCATACCTCGTAGACGGTCACCTACAGCTACAGCAATGTTGATAGCGAGCACACCCGGCAGCGATTGCGCCACGGCTAAAAGGTCTAAAAATTCTTCACGAGTCAGCCATTGCTTATTCTCAACCACTTCACGTTCAATGAGCGAAATCATAGCCCAACCGCCTCCGAAGGTAAACGCCCCGATTCGCAGGAATGAGCTAAAAAGTTGGAGATAGAGGTTTCCCGACTTTGTATCATTCATATTTCTACAAAATTGTGTGTATCATTCAGTTTGCAAAATTAGCATATTTTTGATAACAAAGTCACGGTCGCGTGCAAAGTCTTGCACGGCAACCGTGAGAATGTATGCCAAATTTTGGCTTGGTTGAAATAAATATATTACTCTACTGTAACAGACTTTGCAAGGTTACGTGGCATGTCAACATTGCAACCTTTCTTGACAGCAATATGATATGCAAGCAACTGCAAGGGAATCGACACAATTACCGGCGACAACGGTTCCGAAACAACGGGAATTTCAAGAATGTGGTCGGCAATTGATGCAATTGTTTCATCGCCCTTGGTAACAACGGCTATAACCGAGCCACCGCGAGCCTTCACCTGCTGAATATTTGAGATAATCTTCTCGTGAAGTTCATCATTCGGAGCGATAACCACAGTGGGAAGTTCATGGTCAATCAACGCAATCGGGCCATGCTTCATCTCGGCTGCGGGATAACCCTCAGCGTGGATATAGCTGATTTCTTTCAACTTCAATGCACCCTCCAAAGCACTGGGGTAGTTATATCCACGACCCAGATAGAGGAAATTGTGCACGTAAGTGTAAATGTTCGACAAATGCTCAATAGCGTCGTTCAACTTGAGGGCCTGCTTAATCAATTCGGGCAAGTGACGCAAGCTATCGGTAATTTCTGTAGCTTTCGCATCATCGATTGTATTACGCAACTGACCGATAGCCAAAGCTAACATTGCCAACACTGTTACCTGGCCGGTGAACGCTTTGGTTGAAGCCACTCCGATTTCCGGGCCAACGTGAATATATGTACCCGAATCGGTTGCACGAGCAATCGATGAACCAACCACATTGCAGACGCCGTAAACAAATGCTCCACAATTGCGAGCCATTTGAATGGCGGCCAATGTATCGGCTGTTTCACCCGACTGCGACACCGCAATAACAATATCATTGGCAGTAAGCACCGGATTGCTGTAACGGAACTCGCTGGCATATTCCACTTCTACCGGAATGCGTGCAATTTCCTGAATCAATCGCTTACCAATCAAACCGGCATGCCATGAGGTGCCGCAAGCAACAATGATAATGCGATGTGCGCCCAGAAAGCGGTCTTGATGCTCAAGCACGCCAGAAAGAGTTACGCGACAGCCTGAATTTCCGATACGGCCACGGATACAGTCGCGGATGGTGCGGGGCTGCTCAAAAATTTCTTTGAGCATAAAGTGAGGATAGCCGCCCTTTTCCAACTGCGACACCGACATACGCAGTGTCTTGATATCAATTGAAGTGGGATGATTATCGGTTGTGATAATCTGCAACGGTTCACCCTTGCGAATAATTGCGATTTCATCATCATTGAGATACACCACCTTGTTAGTGTATTCAATAATTGGTGTTGCATCTGACGCCAAGAATGTTTCTCCGTCACCAATACCGATTACCAACGGAGAGCTCTTGCGAGCACCGATTATTGTATTCGGGTCATTGACATCAATTACCGCGATGGCATATGCACCGATAACCTCTTTTAAGGCCTCGCGCACAGCATCAATAAGCGAGCAATTGTTTGTATCTTTAATGTACTCAATCAGCTGAACCAGCACTTCAGTGTCGGTCTCACTCTTAAATTCGCAGCCCTGCTGTTCCAAGGCCTCTTTGAGCACGTTGTAGTTTTCGATAGTTCCGTTGTGGACCAATGCAATTTGACCACTACGGCTAATGTGAGGGTGCGCATTCACATCATTAGGCTCACCATGAGTGGCCCAACGAGTGTGAGCGATACCGATACCACCGGTAACATCCTTGGATTCGCAATAGCGCTCCAAGCTATTCACTTTTCCGCGGGTTTTATACACATTCAGTTCAGCATCCGAGTTAATTAGTGCAACGCCTGCACTATCATAGCCTCTATACTCTAACCGATGCAATCCTTTTATCAATATCTCATAGGCAGATTGATTGCCGAGATAACCTACAATTCCACACATAAATATTAATATTGGTTTTGTCACTTTCTTACCGTGACGTTCAATATAAAAATTTGAAATAAAAATTATGAATAATGATTGATGTTCTATTTCTATTCCAACGCAAAGGTACGAAAAAAAATTCACATAACATTCACATTTATTGCAATAATTAGAACAGCCGCCACGGAAAAGTGCTCCAGAGACACAAGGCCCATATCTCTGTTGGAAATATCTCTAAAAAAGCAGCAATCAATCAGCCGGTCCAAGCCTACGAACCGGTGCATAAACAGTCAATTTTTAAAATGTCTGAAAAAGATTTTGCATTGTAATATAAGAATGATTACCTTTGTGACAAGGAACAAAAAACTGATGATGGACAAATCTGAACCAACACTATCACATAATGCGCTAACTGCCGAAATCAATCACTGCGTGGACATAATGCGCAAAGGTGGAATAATCCTCTACCCTACCGACACCGTCTGGGGCATAGGCTGTGACGCCACTAATTCCGAGGCCGTCAAAAAAATCTATCAACTGAAGCAACGCTCCGACAGCAAATCAATGATAATATTGGTTAACAATACAGCCATGTTGGAACGATTTGTTGATGAGGTTCCGGATATTGCGTGGGAACTTCTCGATGCAGTAGTTGACCCAACAACAATCGTGTTTGACCATGGAATCGGGTTAGCACCGGAACTATTGGCCGAAGATGGCAGCATCGGGGTAAGGATGACTCAAGAGGCCTTCTCATCGGCTCTATGCAGAGCGTTGCGCAAGCCTGTAGTGTCCACCTCAGCCAACATCAGCGGTAAACCCACCGCACGCTTCTATCATGAGATATCGGAAGAGATTCTAAACGGCGTGGATTATGTAGCCAACTACCGCCGTGAAGACGACACCCCGCACAAGCCTTCAAGTGTTATCAAATTATCGTCATCGGGTGAGGTTAAAATCCTCCGTCCCTAACAAAATTAACATAAATCTAACCACCACAGGGCGCCGCCCCAGAAACCAAGAAACAATGGTCAGAGGACTTCGACAGAGGCTAAAATATATTGTCAGCGATTACGTATTCACATCGCTGGCATGGGCCATATTTAACGTCATTCGATATAATGACATCATTGAGCCACAAGAAACATACACATCTCTTACCGACTTTCTCTGCGTTAAACAAGTGTGGCTGGTGCAGATTTTATTCCCGATGCTAATGCTTGTACTGTATGACCTTTCAGGATATTACAATCAGGTGTTCTTCAGATCTCGTGTCGAAGAGCTAACCGGAACCTTTTCAACCGCACTCATCGGCACCCTAATCATCTATTTTGCAGCAATTGTCAACGACCCGATACCCGACAGAGCCAGCAATTACGAGCTTTTAATTATGTTATTGTCGTTGCTGTTTATATTAGTGTATTTGAGCAGATTAGCTATAACCCAAGCAACTAAACGGCGCATCGAGCAAGGTCAAATAACATTCAAAACTATTATTGTAGGCCCAACGCAACAGGCCCACGCGCTACGACAAAAATTAGCCCGAAAGGGTTCGGGGAATCGCCACACCGATGTGTACAAAATCATCGGATATGTAACGCCACAGCCCACGACCGAGTTAGAATACAACGGCATCCCGGTGTATCAGTTGGAAGATGTTGAGCAAGTGTGTAGCAGACACAATGTGCAGTATGTAATTTTAACACAAGGAAAGGGGAAAATGTCGGCAATACTAAATATCGTAAACCGGCTCTTCCCGTTAGACATACCTATACTTATTTCCCCGACGCTCTTTCAACTTATAACCTCAAAACCCAAAATCGGTGACTTAAAGAGCGAACCGCTCATCGACATCACTCATGCAAACATGAGCGAAAGTACAAAAAATTTGAAGCGAGCCGGAGATTTTATTGTATCTTTGCTCTCGCTTATAGTGCTTTCACCCGTGTATTGCATAATTGCTGCATGTATTAGAATCGACTCAAAAGGCCCGATTCTATATCGGCAAGAACGCATAGGGCTCAGAAAAAAGCCGTTTAAAATTATCAAATTTCGCACAATGCGCACCGATGCGGAGGCTTTTGGTCCGGCATTGTCGTCGGATGGTGATTCACGCATCACCCGTGTAGGGCACTATTTACGCAAATATCGCTTAGACGAATTACCCCAATTTTGGAATGTACTGAAAGGCGAGATGTCGATTGTAGGCCCTCGACCGGAACGCGAATTCTACATACGTCAGATAGTGGAACGCGCCCCATATTACACACTCGTACACCAAGTTCGCCCCGGAATCACATCATTAGGGATGGTGAAGCATGGCTACGCCCAAAATGTGGAGGCAATGGTTGACCGATTGCAATATGATTTGATTTATATCGAGAATATCTCGTTTACGATAGATGTAAAAGTTTTGATTTATACAGTAAGCACAGTTGTCAACGGTCGTGGCATTTGATTCACATCGTGTGTGCTCTGCGTAAGTTAAAGGATTAATACGTATGCACAAAACATATCTACCCTCCGGAATGCACAAGAGATTCCACGACAGATGGATGAAATTGCTCGCATGGAGGACAAAACACATAAAGGAGAAAAATTTAGTCAACATACTATCGCTGATAGTAGGATTGGGAGCGGGGTTGGCAGCAATGGCGCTCAAGTGGCTCATTCATATCATTTCAGGAGCCCTCACCGCCAATATCGATATTGCACAAGGCAACTACACCTACATCATTTATCCGGCAATAGGCATCTTGATCGCCAGCATGTATGTGAGATATGTGGTGCGTGACGATATCTCTCACGGTGTAACCCGAGTGCTCTATTCCATTTCTCAAAACAAGAGCCGACTAAAGCCCCACAACATGTACACATCGCTTGTGGCTTCGTCAATCACCATCGGATTCGGCGGATCGGTTGGAGCGGAAGGCCCGATTGTGTACACCGGTTCAGCCATAGGTTCCAACCTTGGCCAAGCCTTTAGGTTATCGCCACGAGTGCTGATGATACTCGTGGGATGTGGAGCGGCTGCCGGCATTGCCGGAATCTTCAAAGCCCCTATCGCCGGTATGCTGTTCACACTTGAGGTGTTAATGCTCGACCTTACCACCGTGACTGTAATGCCGTTGCTCATTGCATCAATCACAGCAGCCTCGGTAGCGTACGTGTTCACCGGCTATGACTTCGAATTCTTGTTTGTGCAGAGTGAACCGTTTATCACATCCAGAATTCCATTTTTCATCGCTCTTGGCGTAACATGCGGACTTATTTCGCTCTATTTCACCAAGGTGGTGTTCATGATGGAATCATTCTTCAAGAAAATCCTCATTGCACCCTGGAAGAAGACATTGGTGGGTTGTATTATCTTAGCTTCGTTGGTATTCGTATTTCCTCCACTCTATGGCGAAGGTTACGGCGCAATTAACTCGCTGCTCAACGGTGACCCCTCATCTCTTCTCGATGGCACAATGTTCTATAACGACCGCAATAATGTGTCGTTCATACTGCTCTACATCGGACTTATCATCCTCTTTAAAGCCTTTGCAACATCAGCCACCAACGGCGGTGGAGGTGTTGGCGGAACATTTGCGCCCTCACTTTATGTTGGATGTCTCACAGGCTTTTTCTTTGCGTACCTTCTCAACCACCTTGGGTTTGACATTGAGCTATCGGTAAAGAACTTTGCGCTGATGGGCATGGCCGGTGTAATGTCGGGTGTTATGCACGCACCATTAATGGGCATCTTCCTCACGGCTGAAATGACAGGAGGCTACCAGCTATTCCTACCATTGCTTATCGTGTCGGCACTCTCATACGGAACCGTGAAAGTGTTTGCATCATACTCAATTTACACCATGCGTTTGGCTCGTCGCGGAGAATTACTCACGCACCACAAGGACAAAGCAGTGTTAACACTACTGAAAATGAACGCTGTAATAGAGAATGACTTCCTGACGGTCACACCCGACATGAATCTCAAGCAGATGGTTGACACCATCTCTCAATCGAGCCGCAACCTTTTCCCGGTGCTCGACAGTGAAAAGAAACTGCTCGGAGTGGTTCAACTCGACGACATCCGCAACATCATGTTCCGCCCCGACCTGTATAAACGCATGTATGTAAGCCGTTTTATGTCGGTTCCACCGGCCAAGCTACAGTTAGGCGATTCAATGGACAAAGTCATGAAGACATTTGACGACACCGGAGCATGGAACTTACCGGTTGTTGATGGCGACAAATATGTAGGCTTCGTGTCAAAATCGAAGATATTCAACTCATACCGACGAGTGCTTCGCCACTACTCCGGTGACTAACTTCCAACACACAACGAAACACTAAGCGCACAATCACAATGATAGAATATATTTCAGGCAAAATAGCCACACTCACCCCCACCAACGTTATCATTGACAACAACGGCATAGGTTATGACATAAACATAACCTTAAACTCCTTCACCGAGTTAGAGCACAAAAGCGACGCCAAGATGTTCATCCACGAAGTGATTCGTGATGACGCACACATGCTCTATGGCTTCGTTACGCCTAACGAACGCACAATGTTTCGTGAGTTGATTGGTGTGAGTGGCGTTGGAGTTGGCTCGGCACGCATGATACTATCATCGCTTCCCACCGCAGAGTTGGAACAAATTATTATGTCGGGCGATGACAAACGCCTTAAAAGTGTGAAAGGAATCGGTGCAAAAACAGCACAACGAATAA
>CAZDIC010000053.1:0-9419 GCA_964505395.1 uncultured Alistipes sp.
GGTTGTGCTCGCGGGCACCCTTCACCTCAATGTAGCTGTGCCATTTGCGGCGGTGGGTCGGAGTGGCAATCTTCAACTCTCCGGAGAGATATTTTGCAGTGTAGCTGTCGGTAGCTGTTGAGATATTGTCGAGAGGGCCGTTGTAAACAATTTTACCGCCAAGTCGTCCGGCTTGCGGGCCAACGTCGACAATCCAATCGGCTGCCTCCATAATTTCTTCGTCATGTTCCACCACTATCACGGTGTTGCCCAATGCACGCAAGTGTTTCAGCACACCGATAAGGCGCTGTGTGTCGCGTGAGTGCAATCCTATGCTCGGCTCGTCGAGAATGTAAAGCGAGCCCATCAGCGATGAACCAAGCGATGTGGCAAGATTTATGCGCTGTGACTCACCTCCGGAGAGGGTTGACGAAAGACGGTCGAGAGTGAGATATTCCAATCCCACATCGGTGAGGAACTGTAATCGCGATGATATCTCGGTGAGCAAACGCTTGGCCACAGCTGCATCGTGATCGGAAAGCGTGAGATTGGCAAACCATTCACGTAGCTCCGACACCGGCATTTTTACCAGGTCGGCAATGGTCTCGCCGGCAATTTTTACATAGAATGCCTCGGGGCGCAGACGGTCACCGTGGCATTGCGGGCAGATTGTTTTGCCGCGGAAACGCGACAGCATCACGCGGTATTGCACCTTGTATTGATTCTCCTCAAGCATTTTAAAGAAACCGTCAATGCCGGGGAAATTCGATGAGCCGTGCCACAGGTAGTCGCGTTCCTCTTGGGTGAGGTCGGCATACGGTCGGTGTATCGGGAAGCCGGTTTTAGCCGACATGGCGATGAACTGACGTTTCCATTCGCCCATTTTTTCGCCTCGCCAACAAGCCACTGCGTCATCATAGACCGATACAGCCGGATTAGGCACCACCAAACGTTCGTCAATGCCTATGCAACGGCCAAAGCCCTCGCATTTGGGGCAAGCGCCAAAGGGGTTGTTGAAATTAAACAGAAGGTCGGAAGGCTGCAAAAACGAAATGCCGTCAGCCTCAAAACGTGTGGAAAATTCGTGGCGATGTATGGCGCCGTCAGGGCCCCATACCACCAACACACACGACTCGCCACCCTCAAAAAATGCGGTTTGAGCCGAGTCGCCGAGACGGGTTTTCTCGTCAGGGTCATCACTTACTGCCAAACGGTCAATCAGCAATTCATAACCCGGGTTTGTGGCCGGCAGAGAGTCGCGATGCTCCAACAAATCTGTAAATGAAATGAATTGGCCATCGCGAAACAGACGTGTGTAGCCACCTTTGCCAAGAATTTCCAGGTGCGTGGCAAAATCGCGCTTCTCGGGCACCAACAACGGAGCCACAACGGCAATGCGAGTGCCGATGGGGTAGGTGAGTGCTGTGTCAACGACATCGGTCACCGAGTGTCGGCGCACTTCGTTGCCGCTAATCGGTGAGTAGGTGTGTCCGATGCGTGCAAACAGCAAGCGCAGATAGTCGTATATCTCGGTTGAAGTTCCCACGGTGCTTCGCGGATTGCGGGTGTTCACTTTTTGCTCGATGGCAATGGCCGGAGGTAATCCTTTGATGTAGTCGGCCTCGGGCTTCTGCATCTTTCCGAGAAATTGGCGAGCATAGGCCGACAGGCTTTCCACATAACGGCGCTGCCCCTCGGCATATATGGTGTCGAAAGCAAGCGACGACTTGCCTGAGCCCGAGAGCCCGGTGATTACAATGAGTTTGCCGCGCGGAATGGTGAGGTCAACATTCTTTAAATTGTTGACCCTTGCGCCTTTTATGATGATGCTGTTGTGCGTTCCGTCCTCTTGGCGTGACTGAGAGCTTTTTGATTTGCTCTCGGTCGCCGACTTGGATGATGCTTTGGAAACCTTCATAAGTGAAACCTTCGTGTATGAAACCTCCCGAAAAATCGGTAGCTACAAAGATACGCAATTTCCGCCACATCACGACTCATGCAGACAGCATTTTCAGCTAACATGTGTGATGCGAAATGAAAATGTTTCGTATTTTTGCGAATGATATGAAACGAAATTACCGCGACACAAGTCAGGTGGCATTTGCCGACGGTCGTGAACCATCAACGGAGCCGAATGTTATACTTGTGTCAAAATTAAATACTGATATGATATGAAGACGTTAGACATTTTGCTGGCTTTTGTGGGTGGTGCCATTGTTGGCGCTGCTGCAGGGGTGCTCTTCGCACCTAAGAAGGGTGAGGAAACCCGCAAAGAAATCAAGGACTATCTCGAGTCGAAAGGCATTAAACTCAAGGGGGAAAAACTTGAACGCTTGGTCGACGAAATTAAATCGGAGGTGGAGTCGGTTGAAGCATAAAAGCTTGGTAAGAATTTAAATGGATGGTTAGGGATTATCGGGATGCCGCTAACCCCTAACCATTGTGTCACATTGCATGATTATGAGTGATAACGAATCACAGAACAACTTTGAGCATATCCGCAGATTGGTGAAACTGCTCACCAAGCTTTATGTGGAGAATGTGAAACTCACTGTTGCCGAAAAGTTAACCGTGTTGGCTTCGGCTGCGGTGGTGTTATTGGTGTGCCTGGTGTTGGGCATTTTCGGCCTTGCTTTTCTGGCAAGCGCTTGTGTTGCCCTATTGGCATTAGTGCTTCCGCAGTGGGCGTGTTACCTGATTGTGTGTGGAGCGTTTATCGTGTTGACGGCGCTCGTGTGGATATTGCGTACACCCCTGATTGAGAATCATATAGCCAGATTTATCAGTCGCCTTATATTGGAAGATCGACATGGAAAATAATGCAGCATTTAAGGGGTACACCCTCAGCGAGATGCGTCGCGAGCGAGCCATCAACGAAGTGAAGATTCTTGTTGCAAAGCAGGAGTTGCAAAGAGTCACGATTGGTGGTGGTAGCACCATTCACGGTGTTGCCGGTGAAATAGCAAAAATCGCCTCGGCTCTCAAATATTATGAGGTGGCTTTGGCGATTCTAAAACTGTTTCGCAGGTTGCGCCGCTGTGGCAAGTCAACAACACGTGCCGTCAAAGAATGAGATGCTGAATGAGCGAGTGCAGCGATTTGAGCGATGGCGCAATCAGGTCGGCGTGTGGTTCGATGGCTTCTGCCGGGTTGGTGGTGGCTATGCCTACCACACGGCAGCCGGCACGGCGTCCCGATTCGAGACCTTGAAATGAATCCTCAAACACCAAACATTCTTCGGGGGCAACACCGACTTTTGTCGCACCCACAAGATATGGCTCGGGGTGAGGTTTTGAGTGTGTCACATCGGCAGCTGTGACCACAGCGTCGAAATGGCTCGGAAAATCGGGGTGCTGAGCAAACAGAAAATCCATTTTTTTGTTGTCGCTGCTTGTCACAATCACTGTCTTCACTCCCTGTCGGCGCAGCTCGTCAACAAACTCCAACGCGCCGGGGAAAATGGGATACACAATCTCATTCTCAAATTTGTGAAGCAAACGGTCAACGTCGGCCCTCACTTCCGGGTCGGGGAAATGTGTGGTGAGAATATCAATGAGCGTGGTTCCCTTGATGTCGTAAGCAAAGGTTGGCGACGGCAGTTTGTGCGATTTTCCCACATTCTCCCAAAATTGCGTATAGAGGGTTTCTGAGTCAATCAAAACTCCGTCGAGGTCAAAAAGTGCGGCCTTTATCATAGTTTTCGTTCAATTTTTTTGAAATAGTTACTCTGCCGATTGTGACGGCGGAAAGTGATCTCACAGGCATAATGTGGAGCACTCGGTTTTTGCAATGGCAAAGTTACAACTTTTTAACATTAACTGTCGGTAAATAGCCGTAATTTTGCATAAAATTGCGCGTGATGTGGTGTGTTGCCATCAGCGCAATGACGTAACGAATTATTAGAATGGTAGAGATTAAAGAGCATAGTAAAGACGCACGCAACGCTTCGGCCGCTGATTCACACAAGATGAAAAATAATCCGATGACACTTGGCACACGTCCTGTGGGGAAATTGCTGCTTGAATATTCCATACCCGCCATCATTGCCAGTGTGGCAGTGTCGCTTTACAACATTGTTGACAGCATTTTTATCGGCCGTGGTGTTGGCCCTATGGCTATTGCCGGTCTCGCCATAACATTACCGTTGATGAACCTTGTGATGGCCTTTTGTACGCTCATCGCATCGGGTGGTGCAACCATCAGCTCCATCTTTTTAGGGCAGAAAAATGTGTCGCGTGCAACCGATGTTATCAACAACGTGATGACATTCTGCCTGCTTCATGCAATTGTGTTTGGTGGCCTTACCCTCTGGTTTCTTGATGATATCCTGACGCTTTTCGGTGCCACACCCGACACCATCTCTTACGCTCGGGAATTTATGCGCGTAATCCTGTGGGGCACACCGATTTCCTACGTGTTTATCGGCCTGAACAACCTTATGCGTGCCACCGGCTACCCGAAGAAAGCCATGATTTCGGCCCTTCTCTCGGTGGTGGTTAACATTGTGCTCGCTCCGTTGTTTATCTACAAATTTAAATGGGGCATAGCCGGAGCGGCATGGGCCACGTTGGCAGCTCAATTTGCGGCCTTTATATGGGTGCTCTTTCACTTCTTTTCCAAGAAAAGTTTTGTGCACTTTAATCCGCACAACTCCTGGTGCTCGGGCAAGATTTTAAAGAAGGTCTACGCCATCGGGCTGTCGCCGTTCCTGATGAATGTTACATCGTGTGTGGTTGTGGTGTTTCTCAATAAATCGCTGCTCAACTACGGTGGAGCCGACGGCAATATGGCCATCGGTGCGTTCGGCATCATTAACCGTGTAACCATGTTTTTCGTAATGGTAGTGTTTGGTGTCACGCAGGGCATGCAACCCATACTGGGTTTTAACTATGGTGCCCGACAATGGGGGCGCGTAAAGGACACTCTTCACAAAGGAGTGTGGATTGGCCTTGCCATCACCACCTTCGGATGTTTCATAACCGAAGTTTTCCCCAATGCCATTAGCAGCCTGTTCACCACCGATGAACATCTCATTAGCATTGCACGTGCCGGCTTCCGCATATATTTTGCCTGTTACCCGCTTGTCGGTTGTCAGATTGTGATTCAAAACTTCTTCCAGTCAATCGGCAAACCGCAGCTCTCAATCTTCCTGTCGCTCACTCGTCAGCTCATCTATCTGTTGCCGCTATTGGTGATTTTACCCCCGATTTTCGGCATCCCGGGCGTGTGGGCTTCAATGGCCGGAAGCGACTTCCTGGCGTTTGCAACAGCTGTAATCACCTTTTACTATATGCGCAACCGCTTGGCACAAGAAATTGTCACACCAACAAAACAATAAATAGCTACCAATGACTGAAATAGTTGAATTGAGGGTTACTCCCGAAGTGGCCTATGAGCCGTTACGCTTGCAGGCCGAACTGTCGACGCGCCTTCACATCGACGTGAATCGCATCCGCCAAGTGAAAATCACCAGGCGGTCAATTGATGCCCGTCAGCGCACTGTGATGGTTAATCTTACTGTAAAGGTGGCCATTGACACCATTGATGAGGAGCCGACCACACGTCGACACTACCAATCGGTTGTTGGTAAGCCTCGTGTCATTGTTGTGGGTGCCGGGCCGGCCGGCCTGTTTGCCTCGTTGCGACTGATTGAGCTGGGACTTTGCCCGGTGTTGCTCGAACGTGGCAAAAGCGTTGAAGAGCGTAGCAAGGATATGGCCAAGATTGCCCGTGAGAACATTGTAAACCCCGATTCAAACTATTGTTTCGGTGAGGGTGGAGCTGGGGCTTATTCCGATGGTAAACTTTACACTCGCAGCAAGAAGCGCGGTTCGGTCGACGATGTGTTGCAAATCTTTGTTGACCATGGCGCATCGGAGTCCATTCTCGCCGATGCACATCCCCATATCGGCACCGACCGTCTGCCGAAGGTGATTAAGGCGATGCGCGAAACCATCATTAAAGCCGGTGGTGAGGTGCATTTCTCCACCAAGGTTACCGACCTGATTGTCGCCGGTGATAAGGTTACCGGTGTGGTAACAGCCAATGGTAGTGCAATTGCCGGCCCGGTGATTTTGGCCACCGGCCATTCGGCTCGCGATGTGTATGCCATGCTCAATGAGCGCAAAGTGAAGATTGAGGCAAAGGGTATAGCCGTAGGTGTGCGTTTGGAGCACCCTCAGCAACTTATCGACCGCATACAGTATCACAACCCTGCCGGCCGTGGCAAATACCTGCCGGCCGCCGAATATTCTATGCTCACTCGCGTTGACGGCCGTGGCGTCTACTCGTTCTGCATGTGCCCCGGCGGCTTTATCATCCCTGCCGCTACCGGGCCGGAGCAGTTGGTGGTTAACGGCATGTCGCCCGCCTCGCGCGGCTCTCGCTGGGCCAATTCCGGGATGGTGGTGGAAGTGTTGCCTGAGGACTTAACCGAATACGCCAAATATGGCGAATTGCGCGTGATGCGATTCCAAGAGGATATCGAACGGAGTTTCTACGAAGAAGCTAACGGATGCCAGAACGCCCCGGCACAGCGTATGCAGGACTTTGTAAACGGCAAACTCTCAACATCGCTGCCCGCGACCTCCTATGCTCCCGGCATCCACTCGGCACGTATCGACCAACTGCTGCCGCGCGGCATTGCCCGTCGACTGCAACAGGGGTTCGTGGAGTTTGGCCGCAAATCGCGCGGCTTCCTCACCAACGAGGCTGTGCTGATTGGCGCTGAAACGCGCACTTCGTCGCCTGTGAGAATCCCACGCGACCGTGAGGCACTATGCCACGTGGAACTGCAAAGCCTCTATCCTTGTGGCGAGGGTGCCGGATATGCCGGTGGTATCGTCTCGGCCGCTATCGACGGCCAACGTTGTGCCGAGGCTGTGGCGAAATACCTCAAAGGTGCCGAGTCCCAAGCGCTCCCGCCTTTCCCGTTTTAGTTAAGAATATCACAACAAAAAATATATATCATGGCAACATGGATTACATCACCCTTTGAGAGCACCGAATCCAACAACCTGGTGCTGGTATCGGTGAGAACAGATGTGGATAAGTTTCGCAAGAACCCGAAGTTTGAGTATCGCATTGAGGTCTCGTGGGCCTATAAAGGCGATAGCAAGGGGATGCCCGACCTTGACACCGCGCAACAGATGGAGCAGGTGCAGGAGGCGCTCGACAAAACCTTCACCAAGGACCCGGTGGCTGTGATGACCGACATTTACACCGGCGACAATGTGCGTGAATATGTGTTCTACACACTGAGTTTGCACATCTTCCAACGTAAATTCAACGAGGCGCTGTCATCATTCCCCACACTGCCGTTGAGTTTCAACGCCGAGGAGGATGCCAAATGGGAACAATATGCCGACCTCCTGGCCACCGTGAAGGCAATCGACGCTAATTCCGGTGATTTCGACGACGATGGTGACGACCTCGACCCGGCCGATGAAGAATAATCGGCACTGTGAGATAACTGTGGCCTGTGTTGAAAATTTGAGAATAAATTATTTGCCGATTTTTTGGCAGATGATTTTGGAATGTCTAAATTTGTAAATAAAACAAAACCAAAATAACAATAAATCCGCTTATAAAAAATGGAAGTAACCGGTAAAATTATAGTAGCTCTCCCCGAAGTATCGGGAACATCACGCGCTGGTAATGCATGGAAAAAACGTGAATATGTGCTTGAAACTCAGGAAACTTACCCCCGCAAAATACATTTCGACTTCTTTGGCGAACGTGCCGATCAATTTCCCCTCAATGTAGGTGACACGATCAAGCTCAGCTTCGACATTGAAAGCCGCGAATATAATGGCCGTTGGTACACCGGCATCCACGGTTGGAAGTCTGAACCCGCCACAGTAGCCGCTCCTGCAGCCGGCTATCCTGCTGCAGCCCCAGGTGCCGCTCCTGCCTTCCCCGAGCCCGCAGCTCCCGCCTATGGCGCAGCTCCCGCTCCCACAGCCTTCCCCGGTGCCGCTCCGTCAGCACCCAACGACGACCTTCCCTTCTAAAACTCAAACACACACCGAGTTTATTGAAAGAATTGGAATCCTTACAGAGCCTGCAACCCGATAACGGGTTGCAGGCTCTGCTGTTATTTGGGCATATCCATCGTGTCATAACAACATTGTTGTAGACTCGCCTGTACTCCTTACCACCACGTCGGTGGGGCATAATAGAAATCGGGAATGATATATAGCCTCTTGTTGCAGCAAATTTGACTGATACACCACAAATTTTACTGATAACGTGAATTTTGCGACTATTGACATCGTGGCATGTTACGAAATTTACAAAGATTGATAAAAGCGAATTTTAACTTTACTATTGTCGTAGTTTTTTGTTGAACCGACGAAATATGATATAAAAATATGTTATATAACATATTTATCGTTTTGCTTGCATAAACGCCAAAATTCCGGCATTTTTCCACAATTCGCTCGAAAATCAGACATTTGATGTAAAATATTGTTAAATGTTGCGCATTTTGCTCGTTTACCTCTTGACAAATCGACAAAAACGTATTACCTTTGCAACGTGTTTTTCATGGTATTAGATTTAAGGTTAACTAAGATTGGTTGTCGGGAGACAATCAATTTTTTTTGTGCCTACCTCAAGTCTCCATCACGGAACATATCGACCGATTCAAAGTGAGCATATGTAAACAACAAGTCAACCGACTTTTGCATTGTCAGATACAAAAGTCGGTTGAACGGTTTATTAATGCAGAATCTGATTGCCCTGATGCAGCAATAGAGTTTACTTGCGTTTGCGAATGAGTTTTGCAGGATTGCCACCTACTATGCTGTAAGGTTCAACATCTTTTGTGACCACAGCTCCGGCTGCGATGATTGAACCGCAACCAATGTGATGTCCGGGTGTGAGTATAGAGCGTAAACCAATCCAACAGTCATCTTCAATCACTGTCATCGGCATTATGTCGTCGGTGCCTTGAAACACCATAGGCACTTCAGTGTCGGCAAAGCGGTGGTTTATTTGCACAATGTGCACTTCCGGGCCCATCATCACGTATTTCCCGATTTTGGTGTTTTTGGGCACCACGCAGTACGCACCTATGCTGCTGTTATCTCCGAGCTCAACGTTCTCACCGGTGCCAAAGTAGGCGCATCGGTTTACGGTTGTGAGTTTGCCACATTTTTTGAATATTCCCTTGCAGCAAGCAACTCTGATTCTGTTGCAAAAACGGCCGATAACCGGGCTGTAGGAACTCGGTAGAAATTGAGCAAACCCGTAGTAGAGACTTAGGCAGACAACGCGTTTTAGGTTCATAATGTGATAGGGGGCTAAAGGGTGGAAATGCAGATGCATGTTGTATAAAAAATGTGGCTGAGTGAGGTGTTACATGAGTGGGAGAAGCTGGGCAGCAGCGTTTTTGGTGTCAACCTTGGTGATTACATTGGTAATAATGTGGTTGGCAT
>CAZDIC010000054.1:0-9139 GCA_964505395.1 uncultured Alistipes sp.
CGCGGACTAACGGCGGTGAGGAGCTCGTAGGGGATGGTGTCGAGTGCCTCGGCAAGAACACCGACCGGGTTTTCCTCGCCGAAAATAATCACGCTGTCGCCGATTTTTACATCGGGTACATCGGTGACATCAATCATGCAGATATCCATGCAGATGTTGCCGACAGTGGGGCAGTGCACGCCATTAACAAGGAACGACACATTACCGCGTCCCATGTGGCGGTTGATGCCGTCGGCATAGCCGATAGGAATTGTGGCGATAAGACTTTTGCGCGAGAGCTTGCCACGGCGGCCATAGCCGATGGTGTCGGTGGCTTCACGTTCTTTTAGCGAGATTATCACCGTGCGCAGTGTCGACACTTGGCGCAAAGGAGCTTCGGTGCCGTTGTTCAGCACAGGCACGCCGTAGAGGCCGATGCCGAGACGCACCATATCGTATTGATATTGCGGATAGCGCACAATGCCGGCAGTGTTGAGGATGTGTCGCTTGATGCGATAAGGGAATGCGTCAACGATTTTTTGCGACGCACGGTCAAACAGTTTTAATTGTCCTTCGGTGTAGTCGTCAAGGTCGAGGCAGTCGGCTGTGGCAAGGTGAGAGAACACCGAGCACACACGGATGTTGTCCTGGCGGCGGATAATGTCAATCACACGGTCAAGTTCATCCTCGTCAAAGCCCAAGCGGTGCATTCCGGTGTCGAGTTTAATATGCACGGGATATTGCTTCACCCCGTATTTGCGTGCTTCGGCAATGATTTCATTCAGGATGTCGAAGCTGAAAATCTCCGGTTCAAGATTGTTGGCAAAGAGCAAACGATAGTTCAGCACCTTCGGGTTCAGCACCATAATCGGCATTGTGATGCCGGCTTTGCGCAGGTCGATACCCTCATCGAGCACAGCCACAGCCAGGTAGGCGGCGCCACGGCTCTGCAATGTTTTAGCAAGCTCATAGGAGCCGGCACCGTAGCCCGAGGCCTTAACCATAGCTACAATTCCCGTTTCGGGGCGCAGGAAGCTGCGATAGAAGTTGAAGTTGCTGACCATGGCGTCGAGGTTCACCTCGAGCACCGACTCATGCGTGCGAGCCTCGAGCATGTGTACCAGTTTGTCGAATCCGGTGTCGGCATCGCCTTTCACCAAAATCAGTTCATGGTCGAAATCTGTGGGCGACAAGCCTGCCAACGCTTCGGTTATGCCACCGAAGAAGAGGCTTCCTTGCGGGAACAGGTGTGAGAAGCGGCTAATCTCCACGCCCACGCCAATCACGCGACGAATTCCCTTCAGGGCGCACACACGTGCTGTGGCGGCGTAGGTTTCTTCGGCTGATGCCGTTTCATGACTGATATCCGACAGGATCAGTGTGGTGGTGCGGTCGGCGGTAGTGCGACGTGCCACAAAGTCGAGAGCCGGAATCAACGAGTGAAGGTCACAGGTGTAGTCGTCGGCCACGAGCATGCAGTGGTTCACCCCCTCGATTACATTCAGGCGTGTGCCCATAGGGCGCAATCTGTGAGTGCGAGCGGTAATCGTAGCGTCGTCGTAACCAAGGTGGCGCATCAGGGCAATGCAGGTAGCGAGATTCTCCAGTTGCCACGCTTCGGTCAGTGCCGGATAATCGGTCGCGTTGAGGGTGGCGATGATGTCGGAACTGTTGATGAGAGTGATGTCGGGGCGAAGTGCGCCGGTCTGTTTTGCCGACTCGACTGCTGAGGCCAACTGCGTGTCGGCAGCGGGATAGATAAGCACTTTAGCCTCACGCGCCAACAGCAGTTTCTCGGCAATTTTAGCCTCGCGATTGGCAAATCCATCGTCGTGGGGTTGCCCTATGTTGGTGATTATTGCAATGTCGGGGTTAATCATTTCGCGCAGAGTCTCCATCTCACCGCTCTGCGAGATACCGGCCTCAATCAGGGCAATGGAACTGTTGTCGTTCATTTGCCACAGCGACAGAGGCACACCGATTTGTGAGTTGTAGCTGCGGGGTGAACGGGCCACGTTCTGATCAACACTGAGCAGGGCAAACAGCCACTCCTTTACGAGTGTTTTGCCGTTTGAACCGGTTATGCCCACCACCGGATAGTTGAACTGTGAACGGTGGTAGGTAGCCAACTTGCGCAGGGCCTGTGCGGTGTCGGCCACAGCGATGAAATTGGCACCGCTAAGCTCGGCCGGTTGCGGATAGTCGGTCGACACAACAAAATTGCGCACACCCTTCACATAGAGTTGCGCAATATAGTCGTGGCCGTTGGCACGAGCTGTTTGAAGTGCGAAAAACAGAGTACCCTCGGCGTCGAGCAGTGCACGGCTATCAATGAGCAAACGCTCAATGTTGGCCTCGGGATGTGAAATGTGGTACTCTGTGCCGGTTGCTATAATCTCTGCGATATCTTTTACAGTGTAATTCATCACAATTGCAATAATTGTCGTTCTAAAAATATTTCCTTCAGTTCGGGGTGTGCTGCCAACAACGCCTCAGCCTTTCGGCGTGTGGCGTCGACAAACGCACGATATTCCTCCGTGTCGCCCCCCAATGCGCGATGTTGCAACCGTTGCGACAACTTGCGGCACTCTCCGGCAAGTGCAACGGTAGCAGGGGTGAACATGGCCTCGCCCAAACGGTTGTAGATGTGGTCACACGCCGTAGCCGACGGGTGAATCATATCTGCAGCATAAAACCGATAGTCGCGCAACTCATCGGTCATTATTTCGTAGGAGGGGAAATAGTCCGCCTCCGTGAGTTTACATAATTCATCAACGGCCAGCAGCAGTGTGGCCTTGCTTAGTTTATCGGCGTGGTATCCGTAGGCCTTGTGGCGTATCGGGCTGACAGTGAACATCACGCGAAGTTGTGGCGCCACCGCCTTCAATCGGTCGCACAGCCGGCTCCATTCGGCCACAATCTCGCCAACCTGCAGGTCGCGCACATCGAATCGGTCGGCCGGCAGTTTGTGGCAGTTGCCAACCACACGGTTGCTTGCGCGGTCAACAAAAGCTCGTGCCGACCCGAAGGTCACAATCAATCGGTTCAGGCCCGGCAATTCGTTGTGGAGTGTGGTGATGGTGGCGTTTATGTGTGTCAACACCGCCTCTCGGTCAGTGCCCGAGAACGATGAGTGAAAGTCGGCACAGTGCCATTGCCCGTTGTGTTGAAAGAGGTCGTCGGCGTGATAGAGTTCCCCCTCAACGATGCGAGTCAGTGTTCGGTGGATGGAACATGGGTTGTAAAGTGTGCCGCAGGGGTTCACTCTCACGTTAAAGAGGTCGTTGGCCATGCGTAAACCGATTTCATCGGAGAAGCATGAGCCGATGGTCCACACCTTGTCGGCATGGCTCAGCGTGTGCTCAAACTTTTTGATTTTTACCTCCGTGAAAAACATCTGTCATCCGATTTTCGTTCAACCGTCAGTTGCTAAAAGACGTTGTAGTCGATTGAGAGCACTTGGAACTCGGTGCGACGGTTAATTTGGTCGGCCTCTTCGCGGTCCTCCTCGCTGAGCGCATTGATATACTCCTCGGTGAGCACATCGCCCTCTTGGAATTGCGGGTGCAGACGGGCCAGCTTCTTTGTAATGGTTTTCGGGCGGCTTTTGCCGTAGCCCTGCGATTGCAGACGGTCGGCCGAGATGCCGGCGGCAATCAGATAGTTGATTACCGACTGCGCGCGCCGTTGCGACAGGTCGAGGTTATATTCTTCGGTGCCCCAACGGTCGGTGTGTGATGCCATTTCGATGGTCACATTCGGGTTGTCGCGCAACACCTGCACCATTTCATCGAGAGCCTGTTTTGATTCGGGACGCAAGGTGGCCTTGTCGAAGTCATAGAAAATGTTGTCGATGACCACCGGCTTATTGATTGACGCGAGGATGAAGTCAACGCCATATTCGGCATCCTCCTCGGCAGTGTCGCTTGTAAATTCTTGTTTGGCGTTCAGGAATCCTTTTGCCCCGGCGAGCATGGCATAGCTTACGCCGCGTTGCAGCGGGAAACGGAAGCTGCCGTCGGGCTTGGCCACTGCCTTTTGGTTTGAACCGTCGTTGCCCACAATGCGGATTACGGCATTAGGCACAGGTTCCTCATCTTTGTCGAGCACCCAGCCGGAGACCCAAATCTCAAGGTCGGGCAACACAAACGAGTAGATGTGGTCGTAGCCGCGGCCGTCGCCACGGTTGGAGCTGAGAAATCCGCTCTCACCTTTTCCGAAGGTGATGCCGAAATCGTCGGCCGAGGAGTTGACCGGTTGCCCCATGTTTTCCACTTTCCAACTGCCCGAGGGGTTGAGGGTGGCTTTGAATATGTCGAGACCACCAAAACCGGGGTGGCCGTTTGAAGCAAAATAGAGTATGGAATCGGTGCGCACATAGGGGAACATCTCGTCACCGGGGGTGTTGATAAATTCGCCCATATTTTCCAGTGAGCCCTGTTTATCCTTGAGGTTCACACGCCAAATGTCCTTGCCTCCCGAGCCGCCAATCATGTCGGAGCAGAAGTAGAGCCAATTGCCGTCGGGCGACACTGCCGGGTGGCCATAGCTTGCCACCGTGTCGGCTGTGACTTCATATTTCACGCCTGCGCCCCACTTGGCATCGGAGCGCTGCGAGGTGTAGATCTCAACACCGGTGTTGGAGTTCGGTTCGCGGCGAGCTTTGGTGTAGTACATTGTGTTGCCGTCGGGCGAGAACGACATGATACCCTCGTCGAGGTCGGTATTCAGTTCACCTTCCACCGCTTCAGGACGCTGCCATTCCCCTTTTTCGTTGAGCTTCGACATCCATATATCGCCCTTTTTCATGCCGGTGATTTCGCTCTTTTTTGTGCCGGTTGCCTTCTCGTTTGTGGTGGTGAAGTAAATCACATCGAGGGCTTCGGGGTCGGCAAACATCGGAGAGAAGTCGGAACGACGCGAGTTAAGTATCTTTGAGCTCTTGACGATATAGCGTGTCGGGGTGCCCTTCTGAGCCAACGCATAGCGACATCCGGCGAGGCCGTTCTTAGCCGTTTCCGATTTGGGGTCTTTTGCCAGATAATCCTCATAGGCCTTCTGAGCCTGTGCATATTTTCCCTCGGCGTGGAGCGATTTTGCCATCAACAATATAGCAGTGCTATCGGCGTATTCATATCGGATGGCACTTGCAAATGCCGACGATGCACGCGCACTCATGCCGAGCTTGTCGTAACACAACCCCATCTGATATGCCACCACGCCACGCTGCGGACGTTGGTCGCGCTTCGTTAGCTTATTGTAGATTTTGCGGTAGGTTTTCTGGGCGTCGTAATATTCGCCACGTTCAAACTGCTCGTTTGCCACCGATAACTTTGCCCCGCAACTGCCCAACAGCACTATTGCCAAAACTGCCAACAGTGTTGCCGACATTCGCCGTACAAGTCTCATATATTGTTGATTCATAATCATTAATAGCTATAAACAAAGTGACTGTGCCGGTGCCGTGTTCATAGGCCGACAGCGATTGCCACATTATTTATAATAACGCAAATCACCCCTTTTTAATTGTGTTAATTATCGGTTCCGTGCGCGATGAAACAAAGTTTGCGTTGCAAAGCACCGACAAAGCACCTTGCAACGCACACTTTTTGACGTTTATTTGTAGAGGAATCGGCGAATTGAGTGTTTGGGGGTCTTTTCAAATTCCTCTTTGAGTATTTCAATTTTCGACACCTTTGAGTAGGCGGGCAATTGAGTGTTGAGCGCGGGCAGATTTGCCTCGACACGCGCTTCAACGGCGGCTGCATCCAATCCTTGAGTCTTGCCGGTTTCGTAGTCGGGGTGAACAATTGCCACAATTTTGCCGTCACGGTCAACCACCACCGATTCGCCAACCAACGGCAGGTTGTTGAGAATCACCTCAATCTCTTCGGGGTAAACATTTTGGCCCGAGGAGGTTAGAATCATATTCTTGTCGCGACCGCGCAGATACACATATCCGTCGGCATCTATGGTGCAGATGTCGCCGGTGTTAAGCCATCCGTCGGCATCAAGGGCCTCGGCTGTGGCCTCGGGGTTCTTGAAGTAGCCTTGCATCACATTGTCGCCCTTCACGTGAAGCACTCCGGCTTCATGCTGCGGGTCGGGAGAATCAACACGCGCTGCCATGCCATCACACAGACGGCCACATGAGTGCGGGCGCTGGTCGGCCCACCATGCGTAGGTTACCAGCGGGGCACATTCGGTCATGCCGTAACCCACGGTGAACGGGAATTTTATGCGACGAAGGAAGTCTTCCACATCTGAGCTCATTGCCGCACCGCCCAAAATCAACTGCTTCAGTTCGCCACCAAAGGCCGACAGCAGTTGCTCTTTCACTTTCGAGTAGATGATGTTGCGGATGCCCGGGAGCGCCAACAGCAGTTTCATGCTGCCGGTTTTGAGTTTCGGGAACACTTTGCCCTTCACGATTTTCTCAATTACCAACGGCACGGTGATGACCAACTGCGGTTTCACTTGCGCAAATGCCTGCAACACCACAGCCGGCGAGGGCACTCTGCCAAGGAATGTGATGTGACAGCCGCGGCAGAAGGGGAACAGGAACTCAAACACCAGTCCGTACATGTGGGCAAGCGGCAACATGCTCAACATTCCGTCGCCGGGCTTCAAGAACGGTATATTGGCCAGGCCGAAACGGATGTTGCTCCATAGGTTCAGATAGCTAAGCATAACCCCTTTGGAGTTGCCTGTAGACCCTGAGGTGTAGTTTATCAACGCCATTGCGGTTTCATCGCGCTCCTCGAAATGCACATCCGAAGCTGAGTAGCCGTTGGGATAGGCCTCGGCAAACAGTCGGTCGCGATTTTCGAACACCGCTTTCAACGTGTCGTTGTGGCAGAGTGCTAAAGTGAAGTCGGGCAGCAACACCACAGCTTCCACTCCGGAGAGCTTCTGCGCGTCGAGTTTGTCAAAAATAAGTTTTTCGGTGAACAGGATTTTAGCTTCTGAGTGATTCACTAAATGTTCAACCGTAGCTGGGTGAAATTCATGCAACAAAGGCACCACAACCACGCCGTAGGTTAGTGCACCGAGGAATGTTGCGCCCCACGATGCCGAGTTTTTCAAGCAGAGCGACACTTTGTCGCCGGGTTTCACTCCCGCAGCCTTAAACAGGCCGTGAATCAATGCCACATGTTTCGCTACATCGCCGTAGCTTAAAGTTTCCCCCTTAAAATCAGATAATGCCGGTAAAGTCCAATTCTTTTTTATGCTCTCCTCGAGAGCCGATATTAATCCTTGTGCCATACGTTGTTAAAAACTATTTCAATGGTTGTGCCGTTATTTTCTCAGGCAGGCGGCTAAAAAATGTCAACCTATTTTTTATTATAATATTTTTTCCGTTACTTTGCCGCTTGAACGGATTGTTACACTTCGCGAAACGGTTCGCACAATGCAATCTGTGGCAAATTTAAAAATTTCTCTAATATTATACCAACTTATGAAAGCAAAATTCTTAGCTATTACTTTGGGAGCCCTTATGGCTGCGTGTACTTCGGCCACCGCAACCAACGACTCTTACACCGTAACAGCCTCTCTCCCTGACGATTTCAACGGCAAAACCGCATTCCTCGTGAACTATGATAACGGTGAAAAAATCGATTCAACAACTGTGACCAACGGCACCGCCCTGTTTAAAGGTAATATCGCCGAGGCTATTGCTGCCCGCTTGCTGGTTGATGGCAACCGTTGCGGCACATTCTTTGTTGAACCGGGTGACATCACATTCAAGGATCGTGTGGCCTCAGGTTCGCAACTTAACGACCTCGACAACACTATGCAGAAGGAACTCAAGCAACGTGTTGATGCAAAACTTGCCGGTGTGCCCGATGACCAAATATCCGACTCACTGCGCAACGAAGTTAATGCACTCTACGAGGCTTATATCGACTCAACCATGGTGGCAAATATCAATAACCCCCTCGGCTACATTCTTTTCCTCGAAAAAGGTTATGAGATGACAGCTCAGGAGCTGAAAGCCGCCCTCGCCAAATATCCTTCGCTCAAAAAGTACAAACGTGTCGCCGACCTCGTGAAGGCCGCCGAAGTGAGAGCCGCAACAGCTCCCGGTGCAAAATTTACCGACTTCACCATCGAGAACGAGAATGGCACTCAGTCGCTGTCTGACTATGTTGGCAAAGGCAAACCGGTGTTGGTTGATTTCTGGGCAAGTTGGTGCGGCCCCTGCGTGAAGGAAACCCGCGTGTTGAAGAGTCTCCTCGAAGAATACGGCAGCAAAGGCCTTGAAGTGCTTGGTGTGGCTGTGTGGGACGAACCCGAGAATACCAAGGAGGCTATTGCCCGCCTGAAACTCCCTTGGAATCAGATTATCAACGCGCAAGCCATCCCAACCGAGCTTTACGGCATTACCGGCATTCCTTGCATTTTGCTGGTTGCCCCCGATGGCACAATCCTTTCGCGTGGCAAGCAGGATGAAGAACTTCGCGCTGACGTTGCCGCCTACTTCGACGGCACTCTCACTTCGGCCTCATTCGCCGCTGAAGAGAACGCCACCCCCGAAGCAAAATAACAATACACTTTGCTGTAGTCCAATAACAACACACTGCTGTAGCCCAATAAACGAAGCTATCGGCAGGTTACAATAAAAGCAAGCCGTAATCTCGGTGTTATCATCCGAAATTACGGCTTGCTTTGTATACCAATTTCAGTGCTTTAGGCGATTTTCAGTGCTTACATCAGTGTGTTGCGGCAGCTTATTTAATACATTGGTTCGTCACCAACAGCCTTACGTCGTTGATTTATTTGAGGCTGTGGGTAAGCACCGGAGGGGTGAGGAGCACACTGAGCACAACTCCGACGGCATCGGCCACGAAGTCCCAAATGTCGCACCCACGCCCAATGTTCATCCACTCCTGCGTCAGTTCAATCACACCGCCAAATGCCGTGCACACAATCGCAAACATGACTGCCACGCGCCATGACGGGCCAAATTGCAGCGAGGTGACGGCATCATCGGCCGGGGCGGTGCCATTGGTTGGGACGATGGTGTCGGTTGCACCGTTGATTATAGGATGGCCTGATTCATGTTTCTTTTCGGCTGTGGAGTGAACCTTCCTCTTAAGGATGCTGTGACGGTGAGCGGAAATCACCCGGTCAAGACATATCATGAAGTAGAGCCCAC
>CAZDIC010000055.1:0-9114 GCA_964505395.1 uncultured Alistipes sp.
CCGTTAACAGCGTAAACTGTGATGTCGGCGTTGTCGGCATAGATAACACCGTTGTTGTAGCTGATGAGGAGCGTAGCGGCGTTGGCAACCACGTTGTCGATGCCTGACACACCAAATACGTTGCAAGAGGCGGTCTGACCGTTGTAAGAAGCGGTGATGGTAGCTTCGGCGATTGCATTGCAATGAACGGTAACAGTCACAACGTCATCTTCAACTGCGATATTAGTGATTTCGATAGCCTCGGCATTGCTGCTTTCAACAACTACATCGTCGGCATCGCCACCGAGAACAGTGAACGAAATGGTTGCGGTTTCGTCAACAGCAAGTGTGAGAGTGGTGTCGTTGGCAATGAGGCCTACGAACGCATCTTCAAAGTAGAGTTCCAAATCATCATCGGTGATGACCCATGGAGCTGCAGCGTTATCACCGAAAACAAATCCGAGACCTTCGAGGAACTCTTTTGTGAGCGATTCGGCAGTAGCGCCTTCGGTGGTTGTGTCGGCAGCTTCGATTGAACTGTCAACAACATCGAAGTCGAACGCATAGTTGTTGGCGAGATTAGTTTCAGGGTTACCGGGGAGAGTGGGCACGTTGGTGTAGTCCTGGTAGTCCCAGTTATCCCAATCGAATTCGTCATTCTCCCAATCGATTTCAACCACGTCAACAGAAGTGTAACCAACGATGCGGTGAACGGTAGCTGTGGTGGGAGCAACAATTTCGGTGAGGGCAGCGATGTTGTTTTTAACAATGATGTTAGCTATTGAGCTATATGTGCCTTCGAGGTAACCGATGATACCACCGGCCGCCGGGTCTTTCTCAGCGGTAGCGGCAACAGAGCCTTCAGCCACACAGTTTTCAACGAGCGAACGGCTTGAGTAACCTACGATACCACCAAGGCGAGAGCTACCGGTGATGTCGGCATTAGCATGACAGTTAGAAACGGTTTCATCGCCGATAGACGATTTACCAACGATACCACCAACGTTCATCTTACCGGAGATGGCACCGTTAAATGCGCAGTTGGCAATTTTGGTTGATGTGCGAATATCGCCGGCGATACCACCAACGATGCTTGCATATTCGTCGGCAATGTCACCATTTTCAACGTAGCAGTCGCTGATGTTGGCGTAGAGAGCGGCAACACCTACGAGACCGCCGATTGTGGCGCCCGATGATTCGGTGTTGATGTTCAAACCGTAAACTTTAACATTGGTGATTGAGGGAGCTTTAGCAGAACCTTCACCCATGGCGTAACCGGCAATAAGACCTACATCGTCGCCATCCTCAACGTTGGCGATGGTAGCGTTGTTAAACACGAGGTCCTTCACGGTTACAGCACCGTTGATTTCACCAAAGATTGACGGGCCGTTAACCACGAGGTTTGAAACGATGTGGTTGTTACCGTCGAGTGTACCGGTGAAGTCGGAAATAGTGTAGAGTTCACCACCGTTGAAGTCGATGTCGCTTACCAAACGGTAGTTGGCAGAAGTGTTGTTTTTAATCTGCATGAAGTCACCGGCTGTACTGATGAGGTAGGGATCGGCAGCTGTGCCTGTGCCACCGGCTTCAAACTTCGACAAGGGGAGGCTTGTGAAGGTCAAGGTTGTGGCGTAGTCATCGTCAACATAGGTGGTGAGCAAGGTGGGGTTGGTGTCGAGGTTCATCAACATGATGTTGCTCAAAGCACCATCCTCATTGGGCGCGAACTCAAGAAGACGTTCTGAATCGGTGTTGTAAATCACGAGATGTTCCTCGGTTGCAGTGCCCGTATCGCTAAGATAGGTCTTAACCAAGAACATGTATTCCTGCTTGTCGTCGGTGTTGAAGAGGTAGGGAGTAAGAGCCTTACCGCTGATATATGGAAGCGCGTAGGCAACATCGTCACCGAGATTGATTTCGTCGATAGAAACATTCTTACCGGTCTTGTCGAACCAGAAGATGCGAGTTGTGATAGAACCGTCGTCCTGGGTTGTACCGCTTGACTCGGCAATAGCGATTTTGTAGCCTGTGCGGTCGGCAACACGGTCGAGCGAGCTTGAAAGGGCTGCGCCATTGAAGGTCACGGGGATGGTAGCGGTTTCTTCGCAAGAGGGGAACTCAACAAACGCGAAGTAGTTATCGTCGTCGGTTTCGCCATAGTGCCAGAAACAGAAAGAATCGTCCTGACCGGCAACATCGCTAAGATAGAGGGCTGCGCTGGCATCCTCATAAATGGTTTTGATGCGGTTACCGTCAACGTCGTACACATAGAATGAATCGATGTATTCATCGCTTGTTGCGTAGTTGTCGAAGGTGATGATAAACGCGGGGGTATCGCCCTCGGAGAACTGGCCGAAGGTGAGGTCGTCGGTGTAGTTCAAGCCACCGATGATGGGGAATTTGTAGATGTATTCGCCCAACTCGTCAGCTTCGGTAGGCACGGGGATTTTGGTAACCGACTGCTGCTCGTAGTCTTCATTGAAAACAGTGATTACCAAAGAGTTGTCCTTATTAACCACAGCATCTTCCCACACGGGGATGTTTTGGTCGAAATAAGGTTTCTCATACTGTGCTGTAGCAAAGTAAAGTTGGTAGTTGTGATATTGCATCAAGACCGGAAGGCCGGCTTCACCCATGCTGGCGATATTCTCGATATCAAACGAGAAAGTGTGCTTCAACACCGGGCCATCTGATGAATAGGTTTTCTTGCCATACACAAGATAGTTGATAACACTTTCGTCGGTGCCATCATCGTTAAAATTGTAGCTCTCCTGCTGGAACACCATGGTGTAGTTTTCAGAGTATTCCGAAGTATTAACAGCCATAACTTCGTTACCCTCAATGCTCTCGAGCTGAGTGGTTACGCCTGTTGTGGGGTTGAGCGAGAACACGTGGTTGTAATAGTGACCGGTGTAATCTTCGGTTGTGGCGTGGATGAACAACATCACCTCATAGTCGGCATCGCTTGAGTTGAAGAACTTCTGTGTAACCAACGGATTGATTTCGATTTGGTTTACACCGGTTTCCTTTACGCCCGAAGCGGTTACGCCCAAGGTCATTTCATCGTGAATCTCACCAATCTTTTTGTTGTTATTGTCGTAGATCACGAGGTCGGCAGCCGAGTAGTTGCCCGAAGCATCAAGAGTGTAAGCCGCTGTGTAGAGCCATGTGGTTCCATCCGGGCCATTCAGTGTGCCATAAATCGATGCGGGACCGATTTTGCTCTCCGGAGCTGTGACAATGCGGCTTTTTGTGCGCTTTGCAGCAGGCTGCTTTTTACCTGAGGTCTTAACCCATTCGTGGGCGGCTTTGAGCCCACCGACGTTAAAGGTTTCCTGCCCTGCAAAGGGTGACACCGTGCTTGCACCTGCCAGCGAGGCGGCGGTGAGCAACGGCAGCAACGAAAGTAATTTTTTACTCATAGTTTGCGATTGGGGTTATTTAATTTGGAATTATTATCTCATTAAAACACTTGTTCTTGTGCGCTCGTTCAATCGTATCAGATTAGAACCAAATAATGAAAAAGAGTTCTTCACTATTCAAAATGCCAATTATGCGTTTCAGTTGACAAATGTACGACAAAAAGCGAATATTTACAACAATAGGCACTATTCTTTTAATGTTGTTGCCTAAAAAGCTAACAACACGTAAGCTTACATATCACTCGATTTATAGGCCATAAATCGCCGTAATAAAGTAGCTGTAAAGAATAGTGCCTATTATGTGTGTATTATCTACACCTATTTTTGATAAATCAAAAGCAATCAGCAAGTTGATTATGCCGTGCGACGAGACATCAGCATGGTAACAAATGTTAGCACTGACGCAACAATCAGCGTGATGCTCATTGACTGCATAAGGTCACCGATGCCGACAATGGGCGATACCAAGCCACCGGCAAAGAAGGCCAATGCGCCGAAGATGGCGGCGGCTGCACCGGTGTACTCACGGCCTGCATCCATGGCCGACGATGATGTGGCGGTGAACACCAAACCCATCGACAATAGCATGAGGAAAATCACACCCATGTAGCAGTAGATGCTGTCGAAGGTGAGGTAGCCGGCATACTGAGCCACGGCAAAGAGCACCATACCGGCAGCGCCAATGGTGCCGGCATTCTCCATGCGTTTGAATTTCAGAGCCACAGTGGCACCGATGCCGATTGCGACAGAGTTCACGGCAAAACAGAGCGAGAACGCCATCTCCGACAGGCCGAAGTGGTTTTGAATCACGAAGGGAGCCGACGAAATGTAGCCGAACAACACAGCGTTGGCAAAGCCCGATGCAAGAAGGAAGAGCACATAACGACGAATCTTAAGCACCTTGAAGAAGGCGGTGTAGGCCGATGAGAGTTTGCTGTTGGTGCGCATTTCGCTCGGCAGTGTTTCACGATATTTTTTGCACATCAGCATGAGCGCGATGCCGATGATAAAGAGGATTACAAATATGCCCTGCCACCCTACCGTGCCGGCAACAATGCCGCCGACAACCGGTGCGGTCACCGGTGCGATGCCGTTAACGGCACCAATGATGGCCATGGTTTTGGCAAGTTCACGACCGGAATATGCGTCGGTAGCGATAGAGCGCGACAGCACCAAACCACCGGCAGCTCCTATGCCCTGAAACAGGCGCATAACGGTAAAAAATTCAATGGTGGGAGAGAAGATTGAGATGGCTGTGGCGATGGAGAACATCAACAGCGAATAGTTAAGCACCGGTTTGCGACCGTATCTGTCGCTCAACGGGCCAAAAATGAGTTGCCCCACACCCAAGCCAATCATGCTTGCGGTCAAACCCATTTGCACCATCGAGGCGGTGGTGTGGAATACGCTCGCCATTGAGGGGAGCGCCGGAAGATACATATCTGTGACAAACGGACCGAAGGCCGAAAGCATTCCGAGGAACACTATGAGAAATACGAAATATTTGCGACTGAATTTTGTTGTGGTTGTTTGAGTCATAATTTACGTGTCATTAAAAAGCACATGCATCTACCCCATTTCCACGGTGGCAAATGCATGATATTAGTTTCGGAAATCTCCTTTTTTAGGGCACGGATAATGCTATATGTAGTGCCTGTTTCGGGGGGAACAGGCGGCGTGTGATCTACATTCGGGGGCGCAAGCGGTTACTACTTGCGAATCAACGAAAAGAACTCCTGACGGAGCATAGGGTCGGTGGCAAAAGCACCGTTGTAGTCGATGGTGTCGGTTGAAGCCAACTGCTTCTCCACACCACGCATCTGCATGCAAAGGTGGTTGGCACGGCACACCACGATAACACCTTTGGTTGACAAGGTCTCGGCTACTTCGCGACACAACTCGGCGGTGAGGCGCTCCTGCACCTGCAATTTGCGAGCTATGGCATTAACCAATCGCGGCAACTTGCTAAGCCCAATCATGTTGCCATCGGGGATGTAACCGATGCTGACGGTGCCAAAGAACGGGAGAATGTGGTGCTCGCAAAACGAGTAAAATTCTATATCTTTTACCACCACAATCTGCGAACCGGCATACTCAAAAATAGCCTGGCGCAAGATATCCTTCGGATTGGTGCGGTAGCCCTGCGTGGCAAACCACATGGCTTTAGCAGCACGCATAGGGGTTTTCACCAGGCCTTCGCGAGTGGGATCCTCGCCGATAAGCTTGATGATTTCGCGATAGTGCATGGCTATCGCTTCAATTTTTTTCTGTTCGTCGCTGTTCGCGGTTATGTCAAAATCGAAATTATCGCAACTCATAGTTAAATGGCGACGCGGAAACGCGGTCGCCCTGTTAGTTTTGTCAACGTGCATTTATGCGGTCACGCACCACTCTCACTTCACGTGAGTAGCGCGGGAACGATTGTCGAATTTCAGCGGCAGCCTTTTCGGCTTCATATTGAGAACGAAAGTCGCCTACGCGCAATCGCCAATAGGGCGACACATACGACACGTAGGTGGCGTAGTTGGGGAATGCCTGGGCCACAGCACGTTCGCGCTGACGGGCCTCGATTTTGGCATTTCTCACATTATTGTCGGCATAAACCTGCACACGATAGCCTCCGGTCTTTACAGGCTTCTTTGGTTGTGTAGCCTCACTCTCGGAGTCGCCTGCCTCGTCGCTTTCAGAAGCAGTGTCACCATTGTCAACCTTTTCGGCACGACGAAGCAATTCCTCGGGTGCGGTGACACTGATGTGACTTCCGGGACTGTTGATCGACGTAACAACCGACTGCGGCTCATCATCGGCGACAGCGGTTGCCGTGGCAGTAGCCGCGGTGGGTTCTTCAGCCTTAATAGTTGCCAACGGCACAAGTGTTAACAGCCATGTGGCAATAAGCAATTTTCGCATCATAGTGGTTCTATTTTCGCTGTGTGTCCCCCAAGCGCAGATTGAGAAAGAGAGCCGTAAAGCCCGTAATCATGCAAATGCCGGGATTTACGGCTCCTTATAGGTGTAAAGGCAAGTGATTAGAATGCTGTTACAATGCCCATGAATGAAGCGGCATCAAGAGCGGCACCACCAATCAAGCCACCGTCAACGTCGGGTTTAGCGAACAATTCAGCAGCGTTAGAGGGTTTGCAGCTACCACCGTAGAGTATTGAGGTGTTGTCAGCAACTTCGTTGCCATATTTAGCGGCGATGACGCTACGGATGTGAGCGTGCATGTCCTCAGCTTGGTCAGCAGTAGCGGTTTTACCGGTGCCGATAGCCCATACGGGTTCGTAAGCGAGGATGATTTTGCCGAAATCTTCAGCGCTGAGGTCGAAGAGGGCTTCCTGAATCTGAGCGGTTACAACATCGTTGTAAGTGCCGTTTTCGCGTTGCTCCAAAACTTCACCGATGCAGAAGATGGGGGTAAGGCCTTCAGCGAGTGCCAAGTTTACTTTTTCCTTCAAGATTTCTGAAGTTTCGCCATAGTACTGACGACGTTCAGAGTGGCCGAGGATAACGTAGGTTGCGCCGGTTGAAGCTACCATGGGGGCAGAAACTTCGCCGGTGTAAGCGCCCTTAACGTGGTCAGCGCAGTTTTCAGCGCCAAGACCCAATTTGTTTGAATCGATAACGGCTGCAACTGATGCCAAGTGGGTGAACGGTGTGCAGATGATTACATCACATTTTGCTTCGATGCCTTTGAGGGCTTCGTTTACATCTTTTGCCAGAGCAACACCTTCAGCAAGGGTGGTGTTCATTTTCCAGTTGCCGGCTACGATATTTTTTCTCATATTGTTATTTAGTTTGGTTGGTTTTTCTTCGTTGAATAGGACTTGTTGTTTTTGCACTGCAAAATTACAAAATTTCGCCGAAAAACGCTAATACTTATGGTGATAAACCATCATTCAGCGGTTTGCGGGGCGTCAGGTTGAGGCTCGGTGGCGTTTTTGGCGCGTTTGGCTGCCCGTTTTTGCTTGAACTGCAAACGGATGGCGATGATAATGCCCTGACACAGATAAAGCAACAACAACCCTACACCAAACACGATATTAAGCCATTTGAAGTGGAAGTTGACGTTACCACTCAGTTCATCAAAGAAGCGCTCGGGCGATGACGGCGACTCCACCTCAGGCAGGTTGATGGAGCTGATAGTGGTTTTTGAGGTAATCACACCATCATTAAGCATTACAATAGCCATCGTCCCGCGAGCCAACTCCTTCAGCTGTGTATCGTCAACAGTGTAACAGGGATACTCGGCCATCGACACATCTCGCCAACGTTCAATGCCCTGCTCATCGGCACTCAACAAGCCTATCATCGACACACCGAGACTGTCGGCATACTCTGATATTTCGTTGATGGTGTAAGAGTAGGATATGTCGGCACGTATCGGTTCGGGGATTACCAAAAGTATTTCCTTACCCTCAGAGCTGATAACCTCGTCGGAAACATCGCTATCGCCCTCAAATATTGCCAAATGCTCGCCACCGGCATTCCGGCCCGGCAATTCGGTGCGGTCAACAAAGGTCCACGTGCTATCGGGGAGATTGTTTATGTCAAATTCTTGGCGTTGACCGTCGCGCTCATACACAAAACGGTAGTTGTCGTCAGAGTCACCATCGCTGTCGGGGAGCAGTGAAGTGCCCACCGGAAACGGACGGAAGTCGATCATCGGTTGCACATGGTAGCCATACAGCCCGATAATGATGGCATACAGCGAAATCCAAGCACCCACAATCCACTGTATTGCCGGATTAAACATCGCCTCTTTCAACCGGAAATTGCACACCACCAAGGTGGTGAGGCCGGCCGTAAGAATTATATTTTTCAGAAATGTCGCGCCATTGCTCAACACGATGAGGTCGCCAAAGCAACCACAGTCGCTAATCGGATTGGCCACCCACAGCCATGCGGTCAACGGTAACATCACCAGCATCAGTAAGGTAAGCCCGATCGACGCCGAACGTTTATAACACCCCATGGCAAGCAACAAACCCAACACGAACTCATAGCCTGAGAGCAGCAAAGCTCCCACAGCCACAATGGTGCGCGGTTGAGTCATGCCCCACACTGCAAGATACTCCTCAAGCTTAAACACGAAACCCCACAGGTCAACGAGTTTCGCAAAGCCCGACACCACAAATGCTCCGCCTATCAACAGGCGCAGCGTCCACAGTGCTATCCGCTTCCATCCTTTCATATCGTTCTGTATGGTTTAGTCAGTGTGTCGTATCATTTAGTCATGTTATCATCATCACCCGACACGAAGCCGAGAATATCGAGCCGCCTATTCCGAGAGTTTGATAATGCCAAACACGGCATAGTTGATCATATCCTGGTAGTTGCCCTCAACTCCCTCCGACACCTCGGTTGCACCACAGTGATCTTCAATCTCCTTGGTGCGCATGATTTTCATCAAAATAAGGTCGGTGTAGGAACTGACGCGCATCTTGCGCCACGCCTCATCGTAGTCGTGATTCTTGCGCAACATCAACGCACGGGTGTCGGCAATCAATGTGTCATAGAGAGCCAATGCCTCATCGGGTGTCATATCCTTGCCGGAAGCAAAGCCCTTTTGCACCTGAATAAGGGCAATAATACCGTAGTTTACAATGGCGATAAACCCGTCGAGAATACCCTCGTCAACCATGGCATTCCCCTTTGTTTCGAGCGAACGGATACGGTCGGCCTTAATCAAAATCTGATCGGTTACCGAAGT
>CAZDIC010000056.1:0-2198 GCA_964505395.1 uncultured Alistipes sp.
TGCTGTTGCGACAGCGCAGGGAAATATTTGAAAATGATTTGGGCGTCCATAGCGGTTAGTTTGTTTGAAACGCAAAATTAGCCATATTAAGCTGTTTACACAACTGTCGCGCCTGAAAATGATGCGATTTAATTAATGGTGTGGATTTTTTGCCTCTACCCTATCTGTTTATCGGAAAAGAATTGCTATTTTTGCAGTTTAGAACTAACAAAAAGTATATCCATAAAACACTTCAATAGCAATTATGGCTGAGAATAAAGAAGCTGAAACCCCGGAGGTTTCGAAAGGACTGAATTTTGTAGAGCAATTGGTTGCCGACGACTTGAAGGCAGGTAAAAACGGTGGTAGATTGAATACCCGTTTCCCACCGGAGCCTAACGGTTATCTGCACATTGGTCACGCAAAGGCTATCTGCATGGACTTTGGTGTAGCCGAGAAATTTGGCGGTACATGTAATTTGCGTTTCGACGACACGAATCCTACTAAAGAGGATACGGAATATGTTGACGCAATTAAGGAAGATATTCACTGGTTGGGCTTTGATTGGGCTGATCGCGAGTATTATGCTTCAGACTACTTCCCTCAGTTGTATGATTTGGCTATTCGCATGATTAAGGAGGGTAAGGCTTATGTTGATGACCAAACATCAGAACAGATTGCAGCACAGAAAGGTACTCCCACAGAGCCCGGTGTTGCCAGCCCTTATCGAGATCGTAGTGTTGAGGAAAATCTCGACCTGTTCCAGCGCATGAATGCCGGTGAGTTTGATGAAGGCGCACGTGTGTTGCGTGCCAAAATTGACATGGCATCTTCAAATATGCACTTCCGCGACCCGATTATGTATCGCATAATCAAACATCCCCACCACCGCACCGGTACAAAATGGAATGTATATCCCATGTACGATTTCGCACATGGTCAGAGCGACTACTTTGAAGGTGTGACTCACTCAATTTGCACATTGGAGTTTGTGCCTCACCGTCCGCTCTACGAGTACTTCGTTAAGGAATTGGCCGACGAAAGCTACTGCCCTCGTCAGATCGAGTTCAATCGTTTGAATCTCACATACACTGTGATGAGTAAACGTAAACTGCTCCAGCTGGTTAAAGAAGGCTTGGTTGCAGGATGGGATGACCCCCGAATGCCGACCATCTCGGGTATGCGTCGTCGCGGTTACACAGCAAAAGCGATTCGCAACTTCATTGACCGTATCGGATACACCAAGATTGAGGAGGCTATGATTAGCATGTCGCTCCTTGAACATGCTGTGCGCGAGGATTTGAATGCTATCGCCACACGTGCCATGGCTGTTATGAATCCGGTGAAGGTAGTTATTACCAACTATCCCGAAGGCCAGGTTGAGATGGTTGAGATGGAGAACAATCCTGAAGATCCCGAGGCCGGCACACACACCATGCCTTTCGCTCGCGAAATCTACATTGAGCGCGACGACTTTATGGAAAATCCTCCCAAGAAGTTCTTCCGTTTGGCTCCCGATGGCGAAGTTCGCTTGAAAGGTGCTTACATCGTGAAATGCACCGGTGTGAAGAAAGATGCCGAGGGTAATATTGAGGAGATTTACTGCACATATGATCCTGAAACCCGTAGCGGTCTCCCCGGAAGTCAGCGCAAGGTGAAAGGTACGTTGCATTGGGTATCTGCGGCACACGCTGTAGATGCAACCGTTCGCTTATACGACCGTTTGTTCTCGGTTGAGAATCCTTCGGCAGAAGTTGATACAGACTTCCGTGACCTATTGAACCCGCAGTCGCTCGTTGAGGTTAAAAATGTGAAGGTTGAGCCGTTCATTGCCGAACATGCTGAAAAAGGTACCAAATTCCAGTTCCAGCGCATTGGCTACTTCACTCCCGACTACGATTCAACTCCCGACAACCTTATCTTTAACCGCACCATCGCGCTTAAGGATAGCTGGGAGAAAGCTCAAAAATCATAATTGACAAAAAACAATAGTATATGCTCGACAGCCAGCAATCAGATGAGCAGTACATGAGGCAACTGTATCTGCGTTTTCTCGAGGATGTTAAGACAAATAACAACACCGAGTTTTACGAGAAGGATGAGTTGCTTGATATCTATGACTATGCTCAAGATGAAGGGGATAACATGGTGCAACTGTATGTGTTTATGGCAGGGGCACGTTTGTATCCCGACAGCGATTTCCTTGATGAACGGAAGGC
>CAZDIC010000056.1:2298-9088 GCA_964505395.1 uncultured Alistipes sp.
GCAGATAGTCTACCCATGATGGAGGAACGAGCGGAAAACCGCCCGCTCCTCTATTATGAGGTTGCACAGACGTTGTATCATGATGAGCAATATCTTGAATTGTCGCGTAGCTTGGCTGAAAAACTAACTCACGATGACCCGTTTAACGCCGATAACTGGATTCTTCTTGCTCGAGTGGAGTTCGCGTTGATGCACGCTGATGAGAGCATCGCTGCTGTTGACTATGCGTTGGCGCTGGACCCCGACAACGTGCATGCACGTTTGGTTAAAGGATTGGCTTTAGCCGCTAACAAGAAAACCGTCAAGGAGTCGATTGTTATTTTGAAACAGGTGTTGCAAGACCAGCCAAATCATCCTATTGCTGTAAGGGCCTTGGCAGAAGCCTATTCATCAAGTAGGCAGAAGAAAGCTGCCATTGAATTGCTGTACACTTATATGCAGAGTGATAACACCTTGTCGTTTGTTATCGTTGATGCGCTGAAGTTGCACCCGTCAGTGGCAAAAACTGAAGAACTTTTGGAGCTTTTCGACAAACAGGTTGGTGGTGAAGAGCAAAGTTGGATGGAGATTGCGATGCAACTTGCGCAAGATGGCTACGAGGATGAGTCTGCAATGATGTTGGTCTATTATCACAAGCACTACAAGCTGAAGGCCGGTTTGGAGTATATGTTCCATATGTTGTATAAGGCTCGTTTATATGCACCGTATATACAATACTTTAGCGAGTTTTGCAGTACAACCGACGAAGATGACGATGTGCCGCTGAGCGCCCAAGCATACTTAATGTTGGCTGCGTCCTATCTCATGGAGGGGCTCTATGATGAGACTATCGCCATTACTTCGATGGTGCTGAACAATCCGCCAAAGGCATCGAGCGTAGAGGATAGCATTCGTTTGCGTGGCCTGTTGTTGTCGATGAAGTTTATCTATAATTTGGCAAACAAACCGGAACTGATTCCTGATGATGCCAATTTTGACCCGTTGACATTTCAGATTAATGCGTCGGATGATTTTGCGGAATAGTGCTGTATAAAAACCAATCAAGTAACATAGATATAAAGTATGAGGTTCGCTGATATTCCTGCCCATGAAAATGTGAAACAGTTGCTGAGAGAGATGGTTGATAATAACCGTTTGCCTCATGCTTTACTTTTGGAAGGCCCTGCCGGAGTTGGTAAATTCGCGTTGGCAAGGGCGTTGGCGCAATACATTCACTGCGAAAATCGTCATGATGGCGATTCGTGTGGCGTGTGTCCGTCGTGTAAGCAACATCAGGAATTTAATCAGTTAGACACGGTTTATTCGTTCCCTATATTGAAATCTGAATCGGCATCGGCTATCTCTGATGACCTTTTTGCCGATTTTAAGTCATATTTGGGCGAGAACCGATACATGAACTTCGACAAGTGGCTTGCCGCGCTCAACAATCCAAACGGTCAGCCTGTGATATACTCGGCAGAGAGCGCAGCAATTGCGCGCAAGTTTGCGCTTACATCCTACTCTACTCGATATAAAATTTTGTTGATGTGGCTTCCGGAACGTATGCAACCGGAGTGTGCCAACAAGATGCTGAAAATGATTGAGGAACCGCTATCTGACAGCATCATGATTTTTACGTCAAACAATTCGCAGGAAATTTTGCCAACCATCTACTCTCGTATGCAGCGAGTGAAAGTGCGGCGTGTGGATGATGCTGAGATTGAGGATTTCCTTGTGAAGCAAAATGGCGTGTCGGCTGATGAGGCTGCCGCTCTCGCACCTATGGCGGAAGGGAGTTTTGGCGTTGCCGAGGAGTTGATAACATCATCAAAAACGCAGAATCAGTATTTTGAGCTATTTGTCACTTTGATGCGTCAAGCATATCAACGAAAGGTCGGTTTGCTCAGAAAATGGTCGGTTGATGCTGCCGGGCTTGGTCGTGAAGGAGCTATGCGCTTTCTTGACTATTGCGAACGTATGATGCGTGAAAACTTCATTTCCAACCTTTGTGTGGCATCATTGGTTAACTTAAATCCGCAGGAGCGCTCATTTAGCAGCAGATTTTCACCGTTTATCAACGAACGAAACGTGGAACGTTTATTGGAGGAATTCGGTGCTGCGCGGGTTGATATTGCTGCAAATGGGAATGCCAAAATTATATTTTTTGATTTAGCGGTGAAAGTGATTTTGCTGTTGAAGCAATAAGCTATTACTAAACATGCGATGGTTAGAATGTGATGCTAATGTGACCGAGTGGTTGCATTGGCCTGTGCGCCGTGTGCTGTTTGTCGGATTCGAAAAAATTTGTTAATTTTGCAGTTGAAATTTTAAAAGCCGATAAGTAAGCAGGATATGAAGCAATGGTGCAAATTATGGTCGGCAATGGCATTGGTGTGCACTACCCCTTTGGCGGGATATACGCAAGAAACCACACTATCCATTGAAGACCTATTTCTACAGGTAGAGAAGGCAAATAGTGAAGTGCAATTGGCTCGAAAAGATGTGGCGATATCCACAGTGCGTCAGCAGGCCGAGAAAGATGGACGCTTACCCGATATCGGGGTTGCACTTGAAGGTGATTATTTAGGAAATACTTACGTGCTTGACCGCGATTTTAGCAATGCTACGCTGTCGCCGATGACTCATTGGGGAAATTCGTTTGGCATTACGGTGTATCAGCCGCTTTACACAGGCGGCGCTGTAACAGCCAAGATTAATCGAGCAGGTGCGCAAACTGATCTCGCTGCAAATAATGTGACATTGGTTGAGGACCAAATGAAGATGCTCATTTTGCAATGTTATTTGGAACTGTTTAAGCATCGAAATCTGCTAAGTGTCTACGATGAGAATATTCGTATCACCGGTGATCTCATCGACGAAATGAAAGCTCGCGCTAACCAAGGTTTGGTGTTAGCCAACGATGTGACACGTTACGATTTAAACCTCTCGAATCTTAATTACGACCGTTTGACGGTGGCAAACACAATCAAGAATCTCAACTACACTCTGACGAGCTATCTCCATTTAAGCGAGGATGAAACGATTGTGCCAACCATCGATTTCGACAGAATTAATTTCTCGGCCGCTCCCCTATCGGAATGGTCGCGCTTGAGTCGAATTGAATCGCCGTCGTTGCGTAAATATGAACTGCAACAAGCTGAGAACGCGGCAAACGAGCGTATTATAAAGAGTGAGGCTTTGCCTAAAATCGGCCTTAACGCAGGGGCCTCGGTGGCTGCTCCGATAACCACTCACACTCCTGTGCTTGATAAAAACCTCGGTCGCTGGTATGTGGGTTTCTCCGTTTCATTTAACCCGTCGGCTTTTTATAAGACAAAGCATAAGTTGCAGGCAACAAGAATGGAGACCGAGCGTTTGCGTGATGCACGTGTAACCCAAGAGGAGGCTATTGACCGAAATCTTGACCGTGCGTATAAGAGTTATGTTGAGGCTGTTGAGCATGTGGCTACCCAGGAGAAGAATGTGGAATTGGCATCGGAAAACTATCGTATAGTGGCGCATAGATACAACAATGACCTTTCACTACTCACGGATATGCTTGACGCATCGGCCTCTAAACTCGATGCTGAAACACGTTTGGTGAATGCTCGTGTTGACGTGCTCTATTATTATTTCCAACTCAAATATCTATCAGGTACAATTTAAACGACTATGAATCGTAAAACAAGAAGACTTACTCAAAATATTTTTGTGTTATTAGTTTTGGCGGTTGGCTTGTGGTGGATTGCCGCCGAGTTTATCAAATTTAATGTTTCGACATTTACCGACAACGCTCAAGTTCGTCGTCAGATTGTACCCATTAACGCTCGTGTGCAAGGCTTTATTAAGGAGATTCGTTTTGATGAATACACCTATGTGCACAAGGGCGACACGTTGATTATAATTGATGATGCGGAATATGCATTGGCGTTGGCTCAAGCTAATGCGCAGGTGCAGAATGCTGTGTCAGGTAAATCGGCTGTTAATGCTTCAATCACAACAACAGCCAGCGAAATCAGCGTTAGCGAGGCTTCAATTGAGGGTACTCGTGTGGAGATGGAGAATGCTGCTCGTGACTTCGAACGCTACAAATCGTTGTTGTCGGAGAAAGCGGTTACACCCAAACAGTTTGATGATGCTCGCACACGTTATGAAACACTCAAGGCTAAATATGAGATGTTGTGTCGCCAAAAGCAGTCAACAGTGTTGTCAAAGGATGAAAAGGCTCAGCAATTGGGTCAACATGAAGCCGGCATTGATGTGGCGAAAGCGAGTGTAGAACTTGCAAAACTCAATCTTTCTTACACTGTTATCACGGCTCCGGTTGATGGTTACACTTCACGCAGAAATCTGCAGGTTGGGCAACTTGTGCAACCCGGTCAAACACTATTATCAATTGTGGATGAGAATGATGTGTGGGTTATTGCCAATTATAAGGAGAGCCAAACCTCAAAAATGAAGATTGGCGACAAGGTTAAAATTAAGGTTGATGCTCTTCCTGATAAAAGCTACGTTGGCGTTATTGAGGCAATTTCAAATGCCACAGGTGCTCAATTTTCGCTTGTTCCACAGGATAATGCCACAGGTAACTTCGTAAAGGTTGAACAACGTCTGCCGGTCAAAATTCGCTTTACCAAAGATAACAGTGCTGAAGATATCAGTTTGTTGCGAGCAGGCTTGAACGTGGAATGTGAAATGATGGATTGATGGGCAAATCAACATACATATCAGGTAACTCCATTATTCGCACTCGCCAGCTGTTAATGTATCACGATGGCGTGCCTCGTCGTGTGCGTGTGTGGCTTCTGTTTGCGTTTGGCTTTTTGTATCAGTATGCCGGAAGCATTAATCTCTCGTCGATGAATCAGATGGTGAGTGAAATATCGTTTCTCAGCGAGGATGTGCAGATGGCCGGCTATTGCATGATTGCGGGCATCACAGTGTGTTTCCCGGTGATGTATCGCCTGAAATTCGCCATGTACACACGCCAAATGTTTTTTGTAGCTGCCATCGGCCTGATGTTTTGCACAGCCATAACCATGAGTGTGAATGTGCCGTGGGTGGTGTGGGGCGCGAGTTTCGTCGCCGGCTTCTTTAAGATGTTGGGCATGTTTGGTTGCACCAGTAATTTCCGTCTGTGCATCACCCCGTCGAGAAACTATTGTGTGTTTTTCCCGGCTGTGTATTTTCTGGTCGTTGGAGGTACATACCTATCGGGATTAACCACAGCATATCTCACCTATTATGGCAACTGGCGCTTGATGAATCTCTTCATTATAGCCCTAATGTTGATTCATATTGGTCTGGTTTACTTCCTGATGAAGCCTGATCATCGCCCGGGTCCATATATGTCGCTGAAGGGCATTGATGTGCTTGGCTTTGTGTTGTGGAGTGGATTCCTGATTTCAGGTATGTGGCTTTTCTGTTATGGAGAGCACTACGAATGGTGGCGCGGCCCGCAAATTTGGCGTGCAACATTTATTACGGTGGCATTCTTTGCGTTGGCATGGTGTCGCTCGCGTTTTCATGAGAAGCCGTATCTCGATTTGAAGATATTCTCGTATAGTGCAATCTGGAAGATTATTATTTGGCTGTTTTTGGCCGGTATTCTGCAGTCGGCACCACGATTGCTCCAATCGATTTACTTGAGCGCAGTGTTGCGCTATGATGCGCTCAACGTGATATCGTTGAACTACCCTATCCTTTATGGTGTTGTCCTGGGTGCCCTATTGGCGTTCTACACCAAAGTGAAATGGGGCTGGAACACAAAACTCTATTTGGTGTTCTCATTCGGGATGTTGATATTCTACATTGCTTCGATGTACTTCCTTATTGATGGCAATACCAATAAGGAGGCATTCTATTTGCCGCTTGTGGCTGTGGGCATCTCCGAGGTGATGATTGGTTCGATTACAAATGTGTATATATCACAGTGTGTGCCGTTCTCTTATTTCTTCTTTGGATTGAGTGCTGTTGGGTATTCTCGTTGTGGCATTGGTAATGTAGCGGCTGCAGCAATTGTGCAACGCCTTTATAATTGGTCATCGGTGAAGAATCATCTTGATGCAGCCGATAATATCGATGGCACCATGCTACCGTTTGATATGCCTTCGTGGAGCGATACGCTCTCAGAGGTATCGCGTCAGAGTGTGATGATTTCGTTGAAGGAGTGTTACGGTTACCTGGTGATTGTTGGCGTGATTATCATTCTGATGATTATGATGAGCTCTTATCGCAATTCGGTAACTCGCATCATTCCGCGCATGGTGGCAATTCGTCGTTGGATGAATAACCCCACGACCGATGACCCGGCAGGCTCGGTAATCCCCAAGGCCAATTCATAAGCTTGACACGATGCTACAGTTTCATGCGACCGCGCATGGATTGCACAATTGCGTATATGAGCATGCAAAATGCAGCAAACACACCTACCGCAAAGAGAATGCAAATCAGGTAGAACAAGATTGAAAGTATAAGCCACATAATTTAATCCGCGGTTATTAGAGTTGTTAGGTTGGCACAAATGTAGTAAATAATCGTCGGATTGCAATAATTGTGGTGGGTTTGTTATCTGCGCTTGTTCGGATGCACTATTTTAGATTGTAGCGCATCCCTACGTAAAACATGGCACCATGTACAGGACCCCAAACGAGGGTGGGCTCAAATGATGAGTCCCAAGGGGTGTCAGCGCCGATAATCGGATTATTTTGCTTGAAAGCGGTGAGATTCTCACCTCCGAGATATATCGAGAAGTGGCGGAACCATCGGGTTATCTGCATGTTAAGTTGCGGGAACGATTGAAATCGTGGCG
>CAZDIC010000057.1:0-8909 GCA_964505395.1 uncultured Alistipes sp.
CGCTATTTGAAGGCGGTGTCGTTGAGCAAACGGCCACGCAAAGCCTTTTCGTGGCGGTAGAAATCCTTTGAACCGATATATTCCTCAATGGCAGCGCGATGGCGACTGTTGTGCATATCGGTGCCGAGGAAATCAACAAACCCCTTTTCAATCAGCATCTCGGCAGTTTTCTTTTCCGACTTGCCATAGTAACCGGCCAAGCTCAACACGTTCACCTGGAAGAAGATGCCGTTGCCATGCAATTGCTTGTAGCGCTCGGGATTCTCAACATAGTAGAAATATCGCTCGGGATGAGCCAAGATGGGACGAAAACCCTTCAATGCGATGTTAAACAGTGTTTGGTCAAGGTTCCACAGCTCCTGCACGAACGAATTTTCCACCAAGATGTAGTTATTGGGGAGAGGTTTCACAACCCCATGCTCCAACTGATCAAGGAAGAAATTGTCGATTCGGTGCTCAGCCGAGTAATCCAAATCGATATCAATGTTAGCAGCCTCCACTGCAGCCTTGAGCTTGTTGAAAGCCGGCACAATGGTTTCCTGAGTGTTCTCGAATGTATCTTGAGTGATGTGAGGAGTGCAAATGATATGGTCGATACCCCAGTTTTTTTCGGCTGCGACCAAATTGGCCGCCTCATCGGCAACACGCTGACCATCATCGATGCCCGGCACCAAATGGCAGTGCATATCGGTGTGAAAAAACAATTGGGGCTTCTCTTGGGGCTTCTTTTTAAACAGTGTAAACATTTAGCAGACGTAAAATATGATAGCAAGACGGTTTGTTACGGTGCGAAGTTACAAAAATTATCGGTGATGCACAAATTGATGTGATAAGTAGCCCCGTAAATACTAAAAACAGTTAAACTTTTGCGTGTTTGCAGTGTGGGCATTTAGCATAAACCCACAGAATATTTATGCAAAATAACCTTTAATGCACATTTTATGCAATGAGCGTTTTTTATATCAGCAAATAAGTGTAAAAATCACACATATCTGAATGTCAGATACATATCCCACAGCTATCGGCATAATGAAATGTGTTGCGGATTTGACCACGAATTGTTAATACGAAAATAATACACAAATTACAGTCAACAAATTGTAATTGCAGGCTTTAACATTGCACGATATATTTACATGGCATTCCACCGTTTGTGGCTGAATCAGCCCAATTTATTGCGATTTTTTTCGTAACTTTGCATAATAATTTATACCTGCGATGTTGTAGCGTCATGGATTGATAGCGGTTGTCATGCAGGCCAATCATATTTTTTGAGCTTTTTATATGGCCACAAACAAAAAGATTCTGTATATTTCACAAGAAATAACCCCGTATCTCAAACATTCTGCATTGGGTGAGATCAGTCAAAAAACTCCCCACAAAGTGCAGGAGCACGGTTTTGAGGTGCGTACATTCATGCCCAAATACGGTTGCATCAACGAACGACGCAACCAGCTCCACGAAGTGATTCGCCTCTCGGGCATGAACATCGTTATTGACGACACCGATCACCCGCTGATCATCAAAGTCGCCACCTTGCAAGCTTCACACATGCAGGTCTACTTCATCGACAACGATGACTACTTCCAACACCACGCCGTTACCGACTTGGAAATCAGAGAAACACCCGAGGACAACGACGAACGCATGATGTTTTTCGTGCGCGGTGTGATGGAAACCGTTAAGAAATTGCGCTGGGAGCCCATCGTGGTGCACTGCTCGGGCTGGGTAACCTCGTTGGCCCCGATTTACATGAAGAAATTGTATGCCGACGACCCCACAATCGGTCAATCGAAAATTGTGTGCTCGCTGTTCGACGATACATTCGACGGCACACTCGACCCGCGCTTCGTTGAAAAATTAAAGCAGGAAGGTTTCACCGACGAGGATTTACAGCCCTTTGGTGATGCACCCATCGACTGTGTCACACTAAACAAGCTCGCAATCCGTTATTCAGATGGTGTGATTCAGTCGTCGAAAGATGTACCTCAGGAATTGGTTGACTATGCCGCAAGTCTTGGCAAACCGTTCCTTCCTTATGGCGGCGAAGAAATCGACGCCAAGGCAATCGTTGACTTCTACGCAAGCCTCTAACTGCGCAGAGCCTCAACGAGGAATTTATATATGACATTTATCAGAACACTACAGGCATGTTTAAAGCCGGAAGTTTATTAAGTTTAGGTGCTGTAGCACTGCTGGCAGCATCGTCGATATCGTCGTGTGGCGATTCATCAAATATCGGTTCATCGCTGATTCAAGACGAGTCGGCGGTGGTCATTGCAAACGATTTCACCATCACCGGCCACACGGTGACAAGTCAGAAAGTGCAATCACGCACTAACACACAGGTTTTGGGCCGTCTCATAGCCGATGGCTACGGCTCATTCTCATCGAATTTCGTGGCACAATTGATGCCGACATCAACACTCGACACCGAAGGTGTAACCGTGAACGATGTTGACTCGCTGAAATTGTTGATGTATGTTACCACAGGCGACTTTGTGGGCGACTCATTGGTGCCTATGGGCCTCGAGGTTTTCCGCCTCAACAAAGCCCTGAAAGCGCCTATGTACACCAACGAGCCAATCAGCAACTACTTTAGCGAGAGCGACAAATTGGCCGACTGCGTGTATGTGTGCAACGCTCTCGGGCAATCTGACTCAATCCAAGCCTTGAGCTACCGCTTGATTGAGGCAAAGATGCCCGACCAATTGGCACGCGATTTCTTCACACAATATGTGAACCACCCCGAAACATTTGCATCTCCCACAGCATTCGCGGAATACTTCCCCGGGATATGCGTTAGGAACTCATACGGCAGCGGACGTGTTGTCACCATTGCCAGCACGCTGATGCGCATGTATTACCACGCCACCGAGCAGGACGATGATGGCAACGACACCATCGTAAGCTACTATGGCAACTACTTCGCCGTGACACCCGAAATCATGGTTAACAACAACATCGAGTATCAGATGGACCGCGAGTTGCAAGCTCGCATCGACAATGGCGAAAACATCATTGTGGCTCCGGTGGGCACCGATGTTGAGATAACCTTGCCGCTTGAGGAGCTCATCACCTACTACAAACAGAACTCAGGCTCACTGTCCGTGCTCAACTCGCTGTCGCTTGACATCCCGGTTGAGAAAATCACCAACGACTACGGCATCGAACCGCCCGAGAACTTGTTGATGGTGCTCCGTTCGAAGCGCGACAGCTTCTTCAAAAACGGTGATCTAACCGACAGCGAAACGTCGTTCTATGCCGTTTACGATTCCACAAACAAACGCTATCGCTTCAGCGGCTTGCGCACTTACCTGCTGAACATGCTGGCAAAGAGCGAAATCACATCCGACGACTACACCTTCATTCTCACTCCGGTTGATGTGGAAAGCGAAACTTCAACATCCACCTACTATTACACCACAGCCACAACCACCACCGTGACCGCCATTAACCCCTACATCGGCGCTCCGGCAATGGCAAAGCTCGACATTGACAACGCCAAATTGTCGATTGCGTTCTCAACACAAACCGTTAAATAACTCCCAATTCCCGACGCTATCACACACCACGTGCGCAAAAACGCCGTAAAGAAACGTCGGGAATGTGTGATGATATTCAAAAAAGTTTTACTAACTTTGCAACCGCTGAACTCAAAAACGCAGTTTCTGCAACCTGAGTGAAGCATTAAGCCGCAATAGCTCAGTCGGTAGAGCATTTCATTCGTAACGAAAAGGTCGTGGGTTCGAGTCCCACTCGCGGCTCAAAGCAGGAGAAGCAAACCTCCGGCAAAAAATTTTTAGTTATGGCAAGACCTATCAAATACCTCAAAAAACCAGTTGATTGTTAAACTCGAACGGTCAACTCAGTATTGAGCAATAATCAAAAATTTTTCAAAGTAATGTTTGGTGTATTACTCATATTAGCAATTATATGTATAGCCTGCCCTAGCATTGCGTTATTCGTATTGTTCGGCGGCTGTGCATGGTTAATTATTGACGAGTTCGGTTGGTACTCTATCCCAATACTTATTCTTATGGTTGGGTTATTTTTCTTGCTAATTAAGTTTAAAGACTTTATGGATAAAGATAAATAATCACCTCAACATAGTGCTTAATACGTGCACGTCAAATCAGATTAGCAAATAAACAATTATAAACCAAGTCTTTAGATTTAGTTATGGCAAGACCTATCAAAGAAACTCCGATACTTAAAGGAAAAAATGCGATACGATTTGCCGAAAAGATAGCAAATCCTACTCCGATTAGCCAATCCGAAAAAGATGAGGCTAAGAAAGCCTATGAAGCATTTAAAGCCATAAGCACGTTCCCCATGTAAAAACAAATGGATTTAAGCAAATAAGAAGTCAATACAGATATAAGCAGCTATGCCATCGATTAAGCATGGCTCAGCTGCTTGTGTGTTAAGCGCCGGAAGTTAAACCCCAGAGGGGTGACCGATAAATACGCATAATTCGGTCGCTTTTCCAGAGCTGCTGTGATCTGTATGCCGTGTCCCGGAGGCGTCAAACCCCCGGCGGCCGTCAAAATCTCACGATGCTTATCGACTGTTTATTATTATTGTCTCGGCAATGTGGATAGCGCCCCCGGCGATGGCGGCGGCAAGCAGAACCGCGAGCAATAGCAGCTCTACAACGCCGGACATCAAAGTAACTTTGATTATCACCACCAGCGCGATGGCAGCGGCGAATATTATTACTATTGGTAAAATGTATTTTTTCATGGCTTTATTTTTTAAGGTTATCAATAAACTCGGTAACGAGGATGGCGGCGAACACTGCGCCGGGAATACCGGTTATTATCATCGACAAAAAGGCGTATTCACCGAATGAGTTTAAGAACTGGTTGAGCGATGCACCGAAAGCACCGGCGAAAATTAGGGCGAGCACTGATACGAAAATTGTTTCACCGGCCAGTGTCTGCCATGCAGCCTCGATGCAGCCTCGAGGACTTGCTTTTTAGAAAAATGTTTCATAATTTTGTACTTTGAATTTTAAAAGTTTTGCCGCCGGTCAATCTGTGAAGATACGCCGGCGGCTTTTATTGGTCGTATCTTCATTTACAAAGTTACAAGAACTTTCTGATTTACAGAAATTTACGCTCAAAAATGTGCATATATTTGTAGTTAAAAAAGTGTTAAGTCGAGAGCTTCGCCGGTGCAGCTCTCCGGCGGATCACCGGAGCACCCACGCCGCCAGCATCGCCGAGCCGGTCAACTCGCCTTCGGTGGGTGCTGATGCTTTGCCCGTTTACCCACGCCAGCGATGCTGGAAGATAAGAAGTAAGGAAAAGAAAAAAGATAGAAGATATATGGAGGGAAAAAGGACTTAAAAACGCTGAAAGTCAGTATTTTAGCTAATTTTCGTATTTTTGCACCCTCAAAATATAAGCCTTCTTCAAAGTTTCAAGCACTGAATGAACGTTATACACTTGTAACTGGTTGATTATCAAAGGGGGTGCGGGGGTACCCGGTAGCCCCTATCTTTACTAGTCGATTAATCTGAACCCTTTAAACCCCAGAGGGGTGACCGATAAATACGCATAATTCGGTCGCTCCTCCGGAGCTGCTGTGATCTGTATGCCTTGTCCCGGAGTTGCCACCCCGGGCTATTGACTGCTCGCCGCTCTGCGGCTTAACTCACTTGTATCGGCAAACATAAAAGAGACTGCACCAATTTTGACACAATTTGATTTTATTGGGAGGGGACGGAGAGATGCGAGAGATGAGGGCGGTGGAGCGCGGTGAGAGTGGCGGCGTAACGAGCGCGGCGGATGGCATTGATGCTGTGAGCAAGGATTATGGTGTCGGCATTGACAGTGTTTGCAAGCTCGGCAATGTCACCTTTAAAACCACCGCCAACCAAGGCATAGTCAATGCGACCGGTAGGAGCAACAACATCGCTCTCCGATGTTATAATCTTCAGCACTTTATCATCGAAATACACATAATTTCCGCGACGAGAGAAACCGGGTATATCAAAGCTGTCCGGGGCTAATTTGAGCTCAGCCTTGCGACGGCCGAGAAAATCGGCATACAGTTGACGGGCGCGCAGCACTGCCGCAGTGTCGCCGTTGGTGACGAGCAGAGCCTGTGTGTTGCTGCGGATGAGGATGTCGGTGGAGGCAGCCACTCGCGGCACATAAAGCTCCCTACCCTGCTGATACGGCTTGAGTGCAAACGCAGCGACAAGCAGCACCACCAGCATGCCAAATATGCAATAATACGCAGCACGACGCTTGTGCAGCGCCACAATCAGTGCAGCGATGCAAGCAACATAGACGCTAATCTGCAGAGCGTCGGGATAAACATTCTCAATCTGCCCGCCGGGGAGCTCGGCAAACCACGTCACAACAGCCTCCAGACAATGATAAAGCATATTTACAGCATCAGGCAGCAGCCCCGGAGATATGCCAAGAGCGGTGAGCAACGTGGCAATAGCACCGCCGCCAATGATGAGCGGGGCGAGGACTGCGGCAATGATATTCGAGGGCAAAAACCACAGCGGGAACGAGTGGAAATAGAACAGCGTGAGCATTGACGTGCCCACTATTGCGGCAATAGGCACCACAAACAGCCCGACAACAAAGCGCTTGCCCTGCTGTGTGTAGTCGTACGGATTGAGACGATTGCCCAGCCACACTATCGCCAACACCGCAGCCACTGACAGCTGCAATCCCGGCGACCACAGCCAAAACGGATTTACGATGAGCCAGACGGCAACCGCCACGCACACACTGTTATAAATGGACTGACTGCGCTGCGCAAGTTTTGTGGCTATAAACACCAATACCATCACAGCAGCACGCGCCACCGACGGCGTCATGCCGGTGATACAAGCATAGCACATCACAGCCGCAGCAAGCAGCAAATAGTAGGCATAGCGGCCTCCCGGCAGACAGCGCACACCAAACAACAGCGCAGCCACAAGCGCCATAATGATGCCTACGTGCAAACCACTCAGCGCAAGCACATGCGCCAAACCCGTGGTGCGGAAATTGTCGCTGAGCCGGTCGGTGAGCAGCAAATCGTCGCCGGCTATCGTGGCGAGCAAGAAAGCCGCTGTGGCGCTGTCAAAGCCGGACAGCACAATATTATTTTCAAGCGAAGACGAGCCGCGATTGTAAAGCGACTGCGCAAACGTGGGCTGCGAGGCCACGCGCACCACCGCATCGGGCTGCACGCCAATGCGAGCCACGATGCCGTCAATCATGGCATAAGCCGAATAGTCGGTCTGGTCAGGCACATCAAAATATTGCTCGTTTGTGTGCAGCCGCCCTTGCACCGTCAGCACATCTCCGCGCTGATAGGCCGAGGCTACGGAATAGACAGTGAGCAGTGCGCGAAAGTTGCACTCCGCTCCGTCATAGTCGGTAACTTGCAGCAGATAGCGCATAGTCTCGGGCGTCTCGGTGGCTCGAAGCACACTGCCCGTGAGCGTGCAACGTCGGCCGTCAACGCTCGGCGACAGCGGCTGCGGCAGTCGCAGCACCGTCATAACAATGCCAACGGCAAAAAACACAGCCAACGAGGCCACCCAGTTACGGCGCAGTGCCCACAACACCAATCCCGCAACGAAAGCAACAGCCGCAACCACCCATGCCGCAGACGTGCAATGCACGGCAAACAAAATTCCCGCACTGATGCCGGCAACAACCGGAAGTGCGGGAACGTATGACAATGGAGGTTTCACGACTCCAAGATTTAGCGAGTGACTAATTGATTGTTGAAAGCACTACAGCCAAACTGCTAACTCCGATAACAATCCAAAGAGTGACGGCCAGCAACAAGGCTTTTACGCCGACCTCCTTGATGGTTTTGATTGACAAACTTGCGCCGATGAGGAACAGGGTGACAACCATGCCGCGCTTGGCAATCCACACAAACACGTTGGTGACAGCCTCGGGCAGCGGCATATAAGTGTTAATCACCATGGCGATGATAAACACGAAGATGAACCACGGAATTGACTTTTTGATTGAGCTTGTCTTGTCGCGGAAGATAAACATCGTGGCCAGAGCCAAGGGGATAATCCACAAAGCACGTGTGAGCTTGATGAGTGTTGCTGTTTGGAAAGCAACGGGGCCATACACCTCGCCTGCGCCAACCACCGACGATGTGTCGTGTATGGCGATTGCAGCCCATGTGCCGAACTGAGTTTCGCTCATGCCAAGCAAGTGACCGATGGGCGGGAAGATGAACAAAGCAATAGCGTTGAGGATGAACACCACGCCAAGCGACACTGCCATTTCATTTTCGTTAGCTTTGACGATGGGGCCAACAGCAGCAATAGCGCTACCACCGCAGATAGCGGTACCCGACGAAATCAGATAAGCCGTCTTGCGATTGAGGTGCATCCAGTAGCCGAACAACGAGCCAAGCACCATAACACCGATAACCGAGACAATGGTGAACGACATGCCCTCGCTGCCCGAACGCAACGACTCGTGCAAGTTCATTGTGAAACCGAGGCACACAACAGCCACTTGCAGCAGGTATTTCGACGTTTTCTTGTTGAACTTGGGATAGGGATTTTTTAGCGTAAACGCAAAAATCAAGCCCGCAAGCAATGCTATGGGCGCAGTGATAAAGTACTTAAACCGGCCAAGAGCGTCAGAGTAGCCCAACGGCAGCAAAATCAGCACTATACACGCAATATACACTACCTTGCTCAGCAGCGATGCGGCAGATGCATTTGATGATGAGTTTGCCATAACTTTTTAGAAATGATTGATTTATGTTAGATTATATCGTTATTAGTCGTTCCAAATGTGCCACGCGGCAACTGCCTGCCCGTGAAGCATTTCAAGACCGTTTTTCACCGCAGCTCCTCGCTCGGCACACAGGCGCATGAACTTGGTTACATCCGGGTTATAAACCAGGTCGAA
>CAZDIC010000058.1:0-1410 GCA_964505395.1 uncultured Alistipes sp.
CTTCCGCATGTATCACAAGCTGGCCGGTATGACCGGTACCGCCGAGACCGAAGCCGGTGAGTTGTGGGACATCTACAAGTTGGATGTTGTTACCATTCCGACCAACCGCCCGGTTGCCCGCAAGGATATGGACGACCGTGTGTATAAAACCAAGAAGGAGAAATATGCTGCCGTAATTGAGGAAATCATGCGATTGCGTGAGCAGAACCGTCCGGTATTGGTTGGTACCACCTCGGTTGAAATTTCTGAACTTTTGAAACGCATGCTCGACATGCGCCACATACCGTGTAACGTGTTGAACGCGAAATTGCACCAGCAGGAGGCCCAAATCGTGGCTCAAGCCGGTGTGGCAGGCACTGTTACCATCGCCACCAACATGGCAGGTCGTGGTACCGACATTAAGCTCCCCGCCGAAGTTAAAGAGGCCGGCGGTTTGGCAATCATCGGTACGGAACGTCACGAGAGCCGTCGCGTTGACCGTCAGCTTCGCGGTCGTGCCGGCCGTCAGGGCGACCCCGGTTCGTCAGTGTTCTACGTGTCGTTTGAGGACCAACTGATGCGTTTGTTCGCTACCGACCGTGTGATGAAGATGCTCGACACTCTCGGCTTGAAAGAGGGCGAGATGATTGAGAGCAGCATGGTTACCAAGGCTATCGAAAACGCTCAGAAACGTGTTGAAGAAAACAACTTCGGCATCCGTAAGCGCTTGCTTGAGTATGACGACGTTATGAACAAGCAACGCACATACATCTATAACCGTCGTCACCACGCTCTGTTGGGCGAACGTATAGGCATCGATATCGCCAACATGACCTACGACCTCATCGAGAACTTGGTTGTTAACTACGACCAGCCCACCGACTATGAGGATTTGGCGATGGAGATTATGCGTGTGCTCACTATCGAACTTCCCTTCACCGAGAAGGAGTTTGGCAACATGAGCAACGAAGAGAAAACCGACCGCATCTACGCTGCAGCCAGCGAGGCCCTCGACCGCCGCAGCCAGCGCATCATTGATGTGGCATCTCCGGTAATCAAGGATTGGGTGGAGAACCGTGGCGCAACAGGCCGCATCATCGTGCCCATCACCGACGGCAAACGCTTGTTCCACTTGCGTGTTGACATCACCGAAGCCTACAACACCGGCTGCAAGTCGATTGTGAAAGAGTGGCACAAGTCAATCCTCCTCGTCACCATCGACGAACTGTGGAAGGAACACTTGCGCGAACTCGACGACCTGCGTCAGAGCGTGCAGAATGCATCGTATGAACAGAAAGACCCGCTGGTAATCTACAAGGTTGAGTCGTTCCATATCTTTGAGGCTATGCTCAACAACTTGAACCAGAAGGCCCTCGCAGCCTTGATGCGCGGCCAGATTTATGTGCAACCGGCTCCTCAGACCTCCAACGT
>CAZDIC010000058.1:1510-5842 GCA_964505395.1 uncultured Alistipes sp.
AAGCTCCGGCTCCCGCGCCGAAGGTTGAACGTGCCGCACCCGAGCGCCCCAACGACTACTCGCAATACACAGCGTCGAAAGAGGGATTGCCCGGTGAGAACGCTCAGCGTCAGGCTATGGCCAACGCCGGTGGTGGCCCGCGCAAAGTGCAGCCCATCCATGCCGCCCCGAAGGTAGGTCGCAACGATCCTTGCCCTTGCGGTTCCGGTAAGAAATACAAGAACTGTCACGGCAGAGGTTTGTAGAATCTTAGTTCGCTGCCTCGGTAAAAGAGGCTGCGATGAAAACTACAATAAACTAATTGGCTATAGCGGCTCTATTGCAGATAGCCGGTATAGTCAATTAGTGTTCTAATATTATTACTTTATGGCAAACGAATTAAACGACCGTCAGAACCCGGGTGGTGAAACGCTGAATGACCGTCTGCGTCGTGCTGCTGCCATGACACGTGAGCAGCAACAGCGCATGAACCCGTTGCGCCGACAGGAGAACACTGCAACTGTAAACTCGCAACACGAACCGACACGTGTTGCCGAAACAAATCGTGTGTCGGAACCTTCGCATGCAGCCGAATCAACTCGTGCGTCCGAATCGACCCGCGCTGCCGAAACCGTAAACCAACCCCGGCCGACCGGTAAGGCGGATGAACCCCACCGCCACACAGTGCCGCACGTTGAGGAGTATGAGACTGCAACAGCGCAGCCTAAGGGAAAGAACAATGGAAACAGCAAGAAAATAGGCGTGCTTATCGCCCTGCTGGTCATCGCTGTGTTGGCAATTGTGTATCTCACAACCACTCAGCATAAGCAGGTCGCCGAGCAACAACAGCAGATTGAACAGTTGCAATTGGCTAACGAGCAATTGCAGTTGTCAAACGAATATGATGCATTGAATAATGAGTTTGCCCAGTATGAGAATCAAACCTCACTGTTGGCCAACGATTCAATTGTGCAGAAATATTCGGCTGCGCGTGCACAGGTTGAGAAGCTGTTGCAAGAGCTTAAAAACGAGAAAAATAAATCTGCTGCGCAGATTTCAAAATTGAAAGGTGAGATTGCTACATTGAAAGGCATCCTCCGCACCTATGTGGAGCAAATCAACACTCTCAATCAGGAAAACCAAGAGTTGCGAACCGAGAACCAAGAGGTTAAAGCCCGCAATGAGCAATTGTCGCAAACTGTGCAGACTGTTGAGAAGAACAACAAGGCGCTCAACGAACGCATGACTTTGGCCGAAAAACTGAATGTTACCGGTCTCAATCTTAAGGCAATCAACAAAAAGGGTAAGGCCGAGAAAAAGGTGTCGAAAGCCCGTCAGTTGATGGTCACATTCACCATTCCGCAAAACAACTCAACCCCCGTGGGTGAGAAAACAATTTTTGTGCGCATTACCAATCCCGAAGGCTCATTGCTCGACGGTGGCGGCTCGTTCCAGTTTGAGGGCTCAACCTTGGCTGCAACCGCGCGCAAGAAGATTGAGTATGCCGGTGAAGAGATTGGCGGCATCACAATTTATTGGGATGTTAACACCACGCTTAATGCCGGAGACTACACGGTGGAATTGTTCTGCGACAACTACCGTCTTGTGTCGCGCAAGTTTACCTTGAATTAATAACACGTCGGGCAGGGGAGTGCGCCATAGGTGGCCTCCCCGAGCCCGATTTGTGTATCTATACAGGCCCTTGTTGCCGGGCGTTCACTTGTATGCATGCATCGGTGGCTGTAATCGCAAAGGGACCGTGTAATTGATAATCGTACCCGAGACTGTAACTGAGAATCATAACCGTAACCGAAACATAAGAGAACAACACTATGGAGAGTCTGATATCTGATTTGGCATTTATATTGCTGCTTGGCGCCGTTGTAACACTGCTGTTTAAATGGATAAAACAGCCGGTGGTGCTTGGCTACATTGTGGCCGGATTTCTCGCCGGGCCCAACTTTAAATTGCTGCCATCGGTTACGTCGTCGGAAAACATTGAGTTCTGGGCGCAAATTGGTATCATTGTGCTCCTGTTCTCGCTCGGATTGGAGTTTAGTTTTAAAAAACTGGTCAACACGGGTGGCTCGGCTGTCGTCACTGCGTTGGTGATTGTGGTGGGCATGATGTGCACCGGTTTCTGCATCGGGCATCTGCTCGGCTTTTCGGCCATCAATAGCTTGTTTCTCGGCGGAATGCTTTCCATGTCGTCGACCACAATTATTATCAAGGCTTTCACCGACCTGAATTTGAGGCACAAGAAATTTGCCTCGTTGGTGTTCGCCGTGCTGATTGTTGAGGACCTTTTTGCAGTGGTGATGATGGTGGTGCTTTCGTCGATTGCCATTAACAAGAGTGTGGCCGGTGGCGAAATGCTGATGAGCGTGAGCAAACTGGTGTTCTTCCTGATTATATGGTTCTTGGTGGGGGTGTTTGTGCTCCCCTCGGTACTCAACCGTTTTCGCCGCTTTCTTAACAACGAAACATTGTTGGTGGTGTCGATGGGTTTATGCCTCGGCATGGCGGTGTTCTCGGTGTTCTGTGGCTTCTCCATGGCGTTGGGCGCATTTGTGATGGGCTCGATTTTGGCGGGCACAAGCTATGCCGAACGCATTGAGAATGTGGTGATGCCGGTGAAAGACCTATTCGGCTCGGTGTTCTTCATCTCGGTGGGCATGATGGTGCAGCCCGATATCATTGCGAGCTACTGGTGGCCGATATTGTTGCTGTCGGTGGTGGTGATTGTGGGCATGATTGTGTTTGGCACTTTTGGCATGTTAATAACCGGGCAAACGCTGCGCACGGCAATCTATTCGGGCTTTTCGCTCACTCAGATTGGTGAATTTGCATTTATCATCGCCACTCTCGGCATGAGCCTCGGAGTGCTGAATCAGGAGATTTACCCCATTGTGGTGGCTGTGTCGGTGATTACCACCTTCACAACACCCTACTTTATCCGCATGGCCGAGCCGGTGTATAACTTCCTGGAGAAGCATCTGCCCGAGCGATTCCGTTTCCTTATCGAACGATACAGCGAGCCCGCCCCCGAGCCGGTTAGCGGACGTTCGGCCTGGATGGCCGAGCTGCGCCGTCACTTGTGGCGTGTGGCGCTCTTCTCAATAATTATTGTGGCAATTTCGATAGTTACCCACCGCTATCTGTCGCCTTGGGTGATTAAATTGCTGCCAAATTGGGGCCGATTTATCGCTACCGTGCTCACCTTGGTGTGCATGTCGCCGTTTCTGTTGGCCCTCTGCCTACCCCCGTCGAAAAGCCGCAAACCGAAACCGTCAGACCTGCCCGACGATGCATTGCGTGTGCCGCGTGTGGTGATGATGATTGTGCGCCTGGCGTTGACCTTGGCTTTCATAGTGTATGAATTGCTGCAATTCTACTCGCTGCGTGTGGGCTTAACCATCGGCATTGCGAGTTTGATTGTTATGATAATGTTGATGTCGAAGCGGCTTAACCACCACCTGAGGCAGATTGAATCGAAGTTTATGGACAACCTCAACGAGCGCGATTTGCGCCGCTCGGGCAAGAAAAACACCCTTGTCAGCGACCTGCATTTGGCCTATATTCATGTGGGCAACGGTTGCCCGTTTGTGGGGGAACGGTTGGCCAATTCGGGCATGCGACGCAACTATGGGGTGAATGTGGTGATGGTGCAACGTGGTATGAATGTTATGGTGGTGCCTTCGGGCGACACCCGCATTTTCCCGGGCGACACTGTCGGCATCATCGGCACCGATGAGCAGATTGCCAAGGTGTTGCCGGTGATTGAGGCTGAGCCAACCGAATCCAATACGACCGAACTGACCGACTTCCGCCTCACCAGCGTGGTGCTGACTGCCTCCTCACCGTTGGTGGGTAAAACGCTCGCCGGCGCTGATGTGCGCCGCAATTACCAGGCTTTGGTGGTGACGGTGGAACGCAACGGTGAGTTCTTTGACCATGCTCCGCAAATGGAGCTGCTTGAGGGGGATAGATTGTGGTTTGTGGGCACTTCGCGCACAGCCTCTCTATTACATTGATTTTTTTAACGAATACGGTAATCACAAGAAACAACGCTTAAACCATGGATGATAAGTATTACAACAACGACCTGCTGAGAGTCTATCAAAAGAGTTTTAGAAATTATTGGAGTTTGCCGGCCTTGACCGAGTATGGCTCGGATGAGGTGCTGACCTACGGCGATTTGGCTCGGCGCATCGCTCGCATGCACCTGTTTTTCCAACAGATAGGTGTAAAGCCGGGCGACAAGGTGGCGTTGATTGGTAAAAACTCGTCAACATGGGTGATGTGTTTCATGGCCACGATTACTTACGGCGCAACCATTGTGCCTGTGTTGGC
>CAZDIC010000058.1:5942-8646 GCA_964505395.1 uncultured Alistipes sp.
GTAATGCTCACCTACGATAACCTTTGCGGTAATGTGATGTTTGGCGTGAAGTCGCGTTTGCATTTCGAAGGGTCGAGGGCTCTGTCGTTCCTGCCGTTGGCTCACGCCTACGGATGTGCGTTTGATATGCTGACACCGTTGGCCGTTGGTACATTCGTGACTCTTTTCGGCAAAACGCCCACACCGCGTTTGCTTTTGGCTGCAATGGCGCAGGTGAAACCTCACTTGGTGATTTGTGTGCCGCTCATATTGGAGAAAATCTACCGCAAGCAGATTGTGCCGATGATTACCCGCCGTGCAATGCGTTGGGCTCTAGCGGTGCCCTTTATCGACGGTGCTATCTATGCTAAAATCCGCAATCGTTTGGTAGAGGCGTTTGGCGGTTGCTTCGAAGAGGTTATCATCGGTGGCGCTCCGCTCAACGGCGAGGTTGAGGAGTTTCTCCACAAAATCAAATTCCCCTTCACTGTGGGCTACGGCATGACGGAGTGTGCTCCGCTGATTAGCTACACACCGTGGCGCGAGTTCCAACCCTCGTCGTGTGGCCGCACATTGCCCAATATGGAATCGAAAATCGTGAGCAGCGACCCGGAGAATGTGCCCGGCGAAATCTGTGTGCGTGGCCAAAATCGTATGTTGGGTTATTACAAGAACCCCGAAGTGACGGCTGATGTTATCGACAGTGAGGGGTGGTTGCACACCGGAGATATGGGCACACGTTCGGCCGACGGCACTATCTTTATCAAGGGCCGTTACAAGACGATGATACTCAGCGCATCGGGCCAGAATATCTACCCCGAGGAGATTGAGGCCAAGCTCAACAATATGCCTTATGTGAATGAGAGTCTTGTGGTGGAACGTGGCAAGGGCCTCACGGCGCTTGTTTATCCCGACTATGAGCGCATGGATGCCGACCACCTTGACATGGCCGGGCTGGAGAAAATCATGGAGCATAACCGTGCCGACCTTAACGGCCTGGTTGCCCCCTACGAGAAGGTTGACCACATTCAGCTTGTGCCGAATGAGTTTGAAAAGACTCCCAAAAAGTCGATTAAGCGCTACCTCTATTCATAATCCCGGGCGTGGGTTAGCGCAGGAAGCGTGTAGCGGGGATGTAGAGCCCGAATGAGATGCCTACATTCCAATTGCTGCTCGGGTATGACAGGTAGTTGACGTAGCCACAGATAGAGGCGAACGGGAGGGTGTAGACCAAGTCGAGCTCTCCCACAAATTCCGGATTTGAGAACCAACGGCCGTATGACACCCCGATGCCGTCGTTTGCCATAACGAATTTGCGGAATGGCATGAAGGCGTTGGCGGTGAGGCGCACTTGTGCCCGCTGGAAAGGCATCCACACCGGCGTGAGGCCGGCGGTGACGTAGGAGTTGGCGTGAAAGGCTTTGTTAAACACATCTTCCATTGCCGGAGTCGGGGTGAACGACGGTGCGTTGACCACCGATGCGTAGTAGGTGTCGAGCAGTTTGCGGTTCGAGGCCATGGCGTTGACTTCCACACCGAGGGTGAAGCTGTTTCCGAGGGGAAAATAGTGGTCGATGTTCAGTTCCACTTGACCCCAATGCTGTTGCTTGTTGTAGGTTTGCGGTTCACCGAGCAGGTTGAGCGAGTTGTGGTGATATGTGCCGAGGGTTTGTATCACTGCGAGGTGGTAGCGCGAGCCGTTGGTGGGGTAGTTGCTGTTGTCGAGTGTGGAGTATTCCCAACGGCCCACCGCTTGCGCCAGGTTCATGTTGGTTGTCTCGCTGTTGCTGTCGGAGAAGTTGCCCGAGTCGTTGGCATAGAAGCTGTTGTGCAGACGGCCGCCACCAAGGCCCACCGAGGCTTTGCTGCGTCGTCCGGTGGCCCATGCGTAGCTCAATCGGCCAAACCCTTCCTGACTTGAGATGAATGCGGGCGAGTTGTCTTGGTAAAACAGTTTGTCGCTTTCGTAGTATTTCTGTCGCGACAACACTCCCACAAGTTCAAACGCCGAGGGGAGTGGGGTGGAGAGTTGTATGCTTGCAGCCAATTCGCCGGCCATGTAGCTTTGACCGATCCATCCCATCAGACGTGAGGCCCATGAGCAGAACGACATGTTGGCGTAGTCGGCCGACACGAATATCATGGAGTTAATTGAAGATGTGAGATAGCCGCCGGCACCCAACGAGAAGTTATCTTTGGGTGTGGCTTTCAGTTGCAGATCGAACATCTTCGAGGTGTCGTTATAGGCGGCTTGCGGGTAGAGGTTGCGCAGTTTGCCGGGGGATAGGGCACGATAGTAGGCCATGCGAGCGTGGTCAATGCCGAAAGTGTCGGTTTTGGCCGAGGAGAAGAGGCGTGTGAGGTAGCTGTTTTGGCCCGAAGTGCCGCCGGTCACGTGCACCGAGTTGAAACGCACGTAGGGGGTGTTGGCTTTGAAGTTTTCGCGACGCAGCCGGCGTGCGGCTTGTGGTGTGCGACTGATCACACGTCCCTTAATCGAGTCAATCATCTCCAGGGCGCGGTTGTAGCCGATGGCGTAGATTTCGCGGGCCTTGTCGAAGTCGAGGAGCGAGAAGCGGCTCACGTCGATGTGCACGCGGATTCCCTCATCTTCCGGGAGGTTATAGTCGTTGTTTTGTATCACCATGGTTTCCAGTTGTGCCATGATGCCGGTTGAGGGTTGTTCGCTTTCGGAGTGCACATCCACGCCTATCATGATGTCGGG
>CAZDIC010000059.1:0-8528 GCA_964505395.1 uncultured Alistipes sp.
TGTTTGATATGTATGTTTTACAACATATTTTTGTAGCACAGTTTGAAAAAAAGTTGTACCTTTGCAGTGTAAAAAAGATTGTTTCAGGATATATATGAAACGTTACTGAAGAGTCAGTGACATTAGTTAGGTAAAAAAAGAGAGACTGAGGGCAGTTTGCTACTGCAAGTAAACCGGTCCACTCAGTCAGTTAGGTTAAATTTTAATTTATTACTATTATGTTAAAAGGTTTCAAAGAGGAAGTTTCTTATTTCTTTCACTTGATTGCAGCAAACCAGTCAATGCGCGTAACAGGCGATTGCACTCCTCCTGCATCGAAATAAGTTGGAATGAGCAACCGGAAGTCTCACAGAAAACCGGATGCATATTCTTTCTTAGTGAAAGATGAAAAGCAGTTATGTGGATGGCTGATTTCAGCCTCCACGATGTTGGGCGAGTTGGTGCCCACCATAATTTTTTAATAGTTTATTTGGCAGTAATCGTGGTTGACCAACCGCGATTTTGTTTTTATATACCCCTCCAACTCCGGTTTAACGTTTCCCCACACAGTCGCTTCATGGAACAAGGGCTAACCCCGTCACGCCGGTTTTAATTTGAGGGGCTGTAGCGGTGCAAAACGAATCAAGCAGAGCTTCCGGGTGGAGGCTCTGCTTGTTATTGTGCGGGGGATGTTTTACTTTTATATGAGAGATGGTGTAGGGAATGTCGCCAAGCTTTGAGAGAGATGGTGCGGGTAGGGATGCTGTTAGGCGGGAGTGGTTGCCGGGGCTTTGGCGCGCGGAGCATCGAGTGCCTCATACTTTGAGTGCTGGCTGCGGAACTCGGGCACCAGGGCTTTCATTTCGGCCACGATGGTCATGTCGTCGGCATCGTTGGCCAGCTCAATGAGGTGGCCGATGCGACGGTTAACGTCGTCGTAGTCATATTCGCGCACTTGGGCAATTTTGATTTTCTCGTGGAAGGTGGGGAGTGTTATCTCCTCGTCGTTGAGCACCTCCTCGTAGAGTTTCTCGCCGTCGCGCAATCCGGTGAATTTGATTTCGATGTTTTTGGCTCCGCTCATTTGAATCATGCGGCGGGCAAGATCGGCAATTTTCACGGGCTGGCCCATGTCGAACACAAAGATTTCGCCTCCGGCGCCCATGGTGCCTGCTTCGAGCACGAGTTTGCAGGCCTCGGGGATAAGCATGAAGAAGCGTATGATGTCGGGGTGGGTCACGGTTAGGGGGCCTCCGGCTTTGATTTGCTTTTCAAACAGGGGGATTACCGAACCGTTAGAACCGAGTACGTTGCCGAAGCGGGTGGTTACAAATGCGGTTGAGCCTTTCACTGTGGCATCTTTGATGGCTTTGTCGAGCGCCTGCACGTAGATTTCGCAAATGCGCTTCGAGCAGCCCATCACATTTGTGGGGTTCACCGCTTTGTCGGTCGACACCATCACGAATTTCTTGGTGCCGTATTTCACTGCAAGGTCGGCGATGATGCGTGTGCCGTTTACGTTGTTTTCGATGCTTTCGGCGGGGTTATCCTCCATCATGGGCACATGCTTGTAGGCGGCAGCGTGGAACACATATTCCGGGCAATGCTGCTTGAATATCTCCTCCATGCGGCGTTGGTTGGCGATGTCGGCCACGATGGTTTCAGCCTTGATGGCGGGCCAGCGACGGGCCATCATCAGACGTATGTCGTGGAGCGGGGTCTCGGCTTGGTCAATGAGGATGAGCTCGGCCGGATTAAACAGGGCGATTTGACGCACCATTTCAGAGCCGATGCTGCCGGCAGCACCGGTGATAAGAATGCGTTTGCCTGAGAGCAGTTTGCCCACAGCCTCCATGTCGATTTCAATTTTGTCGCGTGGCAACAAGTCTTCAACTTTCACCGGGCGGAGGTGGGTGTAGCTGAGGTCGGTGGTGCCGTTCCATTCTTGAGCCGATGGCATCATCATGATGGTGATGTTAGCGGCGATGAGCTGGTTGACCATCTCGGTGTTGTTACGCAGTGAGTCGCTGCGGAGTGGCGACACAAACAGTGTATCGGCTTTATGTTTGTGCATCAGTGCGGTGAGGGTCTCGTTGTTTTGATACACGGGGACGCCCATGAGCACTTTGCCCACCATGTCGGAGATGTCGGCTACGAAGCCCACAACTTTGTAAGGCGAGTTTTCCTGTGTGTTGATGCTCTTTGCAATTGACACACCGCCTGAACGGGTGCCGTAGATGAACACACGGTGTTGATTTGTGTGGATTGTGAAGTTGTCGTGAAGGCTTTTCACGATGATTCTCACTGACCACATGATGAATATTGAGAGCACGCCCGAGAAGAGAATGTCGGGTGCGTAGAGGTGAATCAGCCATCTGTCAAGTCCGAATGCCCATTGCACAGCCATCACGGTTATGCAGCCAAATGCGATAGCCAATGCGATGCGTTTGAGATCGATAAACGATGAGTAACGCAACACGCCCGAATAGGTGTGGTATCTGCGGAACGGGTAGATGAAGCACACCAAATAGAGTATGCAAGTGGCAAGTAGGGGGTAAAACTGTCCTTCGGTTATGACTGAGACTATGCCGTGATTAAGCAGAAAAGTTGCTACTCCTGTCACGATGAGAATGATGCAGTCCATTATCAGCACATACCAGTAGGGTAGTGCTCCTCGTGAGAAGTATGCCGATACAAGTCGATTAAATGTGTTCATTGCAAACTATGTTAACGGATTGGAATATATATAGGCCGTTGGTGATTCTTCAATACGTAGTGTTCAATATTCGTTGAATATCTCGGTAGGATTGTGCCCAAACGTGTGGCTGATATTCTTTCGGCAAGGTGTTGGCTTGTTTGTGGATGTTTTCTCCGTTGTCAACGATGCCGATAGTAAACCATCCCAATCGGTTGGGTGTTACAAAGTCTTTTATCGGATTGTCTCCGATGTACACATAGCGGTCGTGTGGGTTACGGTCGGAAAAGTAACGATAGTTTCGTTCGTCGGGCTTCTCCGAGCCGAACTCTTCGGAGATAACGATGTTATGCTCCGCAACGTAGTGGTACAGCCCTAATGCATCGATTTTATTGTGTTGGGTCGTGGAACGACCGTCGGTTAGAATGCCTATTTCGGTGTGTCTGGCTGTGAGGGTGTCAAGTAACTCTTTACAATCGTCGGTGAGTGATATCATCGGTTTGTGAAGTCGATATCGGCTGACCATTGTGGCAACCGGTATGCCAAGGCGGTAGTGGCTATTGATTGCATCAAACACATTTATTCCGTCATTGCGCCATGCTATCATTTGGTCGTAGGCGTTGTCTATGCCTCTATCAGCCAACATTGTAGCGATTTCTCGGTAGGCCGACTTGAGATAGTCAATTTCCTTAAAAAGTGTGTCGTCAAGATCAAATATAACCACAATTTCACTATTACACTATTAACAGTTCAATAGATTGTTACAAAGATAAGTAAAAATTTTATCTTTGCAACAATCTTTGGTGTTTTTTTAGTCCTTGTCAGTTGAATAATATGTGTCGTAAAGTTTTCCGTAGTAGCGCGAATTCTCAAGCGGAGTTGCGTTGAGGATAAGCGACATATTGCGGAATTTCTTCTCGCGGGCTATTGTGTCAAGCTCGGGAAGCAACGACTTTTCGAGCAAACCAACACGGAGGATGAACAGAGTGCGGTCGGCTACGGTTTCAATGATTTGTGCATCGGCCATCATCTCAATCGGCGGGCAGTCAATGAAGATGTAGTCGTAGTTGTTGCGCAAATCGGCAATGAGCTGTGTGAAGCGATTGCTTTCAAGCAGTTCGGTGGGGTTGGGCGGGATGGTGCCGACAGGGAGCACATTGAGGTTCTCCTGGAGTGTGTCTGACACAATCACGTCGTTAATATTGCTGATGTTGCCGATGAGATAGTTCGACAGACCTTGTTGCGGGGCGTTGATATAATCGGATGTTGATCCGCGACGCATATCACCGTCGATCACGAGCACTCGTTTGCCTTTAAGGGCAAGGCTGAGCGCGGTGTTCATGGTGATGAAGGTTTTACCTGAACCGGGGTTGAACGAGGTTACCATAATCACCGAGCAAGGCTTGTCGCTTGTGGCCATGAAGCCGATGTTTGTGCGGAGCACACGGAAGGCTTCGTTTATGCTGTTGCGTCTGCCTTGTTTAACCACAATTCGGCGTGACGCATCATCATTTTTTTTGTGAGGCTCATACAAGGGTATCTCTCCGATTATCGGCACGTTGATATTCTTGAGGTCTTGGCGACCGTGGAGGCGTGTGTCGGTAATCTCACGCAGGTATTGATAGCCGAAGGGGATGATTAATCCAACCATGAAGGCCAACATTAGCATGCGACCGCGTTGTGGTGATGTCGGGATGTTGGTGCCATAGGGCTTGGTGATTACCTGGGTGTTGTAGGCCGCGAAGGCTTGCGACAGCTCGTTCTCCTCGCGTTTCTGCAGCAAGTAGAGGTAAAGGGTCTCTTTTACCTTTTGTTGACGTTCTACCGACAACAGATATTTTGCTTGTGTCGGGTTGGCTGCCAGGCGTGCGGTGGCGCGGCTCTGACTGTTGCGGAGGTTGCTGATTTGTGTTTCCAACGCTTTGATTTGGTTGTTGACCGACGAGATGATTGATGTGCGCATTGCGGCAATCTGTGAGTCAAGGTCAACCACCATCGGGTGGGTGTCGGAGCTGTTGGCTGCATATTGGTTGCGCTGCAACACTGTGGTGTTGTAGGTGGCAATCTGTGTTTCGATGTTTTGGCTACCGATACCGGTGTTGGCTGGGAGCAGTGCGTTGCGCTTGGCATCGGTGGTGAGGTAGGTGAGCAGGTAGCGTGTCATCTGCAGCTGGTTGTCGAGTGTGGTCAACTGGGTTGCAGCTGTTTGATTTTCACTCATATACATGCTTGCTGCCTGTTGCACGTCGGGAATAAGGTTCTTACTTTGGTAAGATGAAATGTCGTCGTCGACGTTACCAAGCTCTTTCTCAATGGTTTGCAGACGTTCGTTAATGAAGTTCGAGGTCGCTACCGATATCTCGTTGCGGTCGGTAATCCATTGTTCGTTGTAGGCATCAATCAATGTGTTGATGAGGTCTTCGGCGCGCTGGGGAGAGCTGTCAACAGCAGTGATGTTGATAATGTTTGAGCGTGATGTTTTATCAGCATCTTTCTGCAAAGTGATTTTTGCAGAATAGCCGGCTGCGGCTGCTTGCATCGGTGTTTTGGTTACATTGATGCAGTAGGTGGTGTCGGCCACAAAGTAGGGTGTCTTGGTGATTACAATTGTGCCGGCATTGGTGGGGATGGTGTCGCCGAATTTGACTTTGGCATTACGGGCCAGTCCCACTTCCTCCTTATTAATAATGAGATTGTCGATTGTGATGTTGCCTTTGTTGACGTTGACGGTCATTGAGGCGCTGCCGGTTTCGGGCAACGAGGGGAAATCAACATGGAACGGAACGGTGGTGCCGTAGAGCACTTCGTCGCGAAAACGATGGCTCACGCTGTAGCTGACATCGAGATGCAGTCTACGTACCACATCGGCCATAAGGTCGGGCGATGAAAGTTTGCTCAGCTCGTCGGTGAGGTTTGAGTTGGGCGAAATGAGGCCCATCTCGGCGAATTCACTGAGGCTTCCGGGCACAGAGTTGCCGTTGCTGTCGTGTTTGATGAGCACGCATGCATTGCGTGTGTATTGCGGGGTGGAGCGGAGCAAATGAAAATAAGCAAAGCCCACGCAGATAACCACCGACGCGATAATCCATGGCCAGCGTTTAATGGTTTTGAGGCATACCTCTAAAATGTTAACCGAGGCGGTGGCGCCGCCAATTGATTGGTTCGATTGTTCGTTGTTCTCAGACATAGCTTATATATTCTGATTGGTGCTGATTATCGAGATGTTATTGATATCCTTGTTTATTTCACAACTAACACGGCAACAGTGGTGATGAATGAGGCAATTGACAACCAGAAACTCGGGGTGAGCACGCTGTTACCGTTGGGGGTTGATTGACGTTTTTTGATGGTGTTTGGCTCAACATACACGATATCGTCTTGCTGGAGGTGGTAAACGGGTGAGTTGAACAGCGACTGTGTGTCGGTGAGGTCAACTCGATAGGCTTTCTCAATGCCGTTGTCTTTGCGTACGACAAGCACATTCTTGCGCATACCGGTGATTTGAAGGTCGCCGGCTTTACTGATGGCTTGAATGAGGTTGAGGTCGTCGCGGTCGATGGCATATTCTCCCGGTGCGTTTACATCACCGAGAATCGACACCGTTGCGTTCTGAAATTCTACCGACACCACGGCGTCCTTCAGTAGGTTTTCGTCGGAGAGTCGTTTTTCAATATAGCGTGCCAATTCTTCGCGGTGCATACCTGCCACTTTGATATATCCGATTACGGGAAAGTTGATTTCTCCTTCGGGGGTTACGTTGTAGTAGGCTGTTTGTGCGTTGGCTGTGCTTGTGCGACGCACTCCGGTGCTCGCACTTGAAAGGTTCTGGCCCACTTGTCGTTGCGAGATGGCCAAATTAAACACATCGGCTAAAACGGGGTCTTTTGCCGATACCAATATCGTGATTTTGTCGTTGGGCTTGATTGAGATACGTTTGTTTGAGTCAACAACTGCTATTTGTTGACCATTCTCAAAGCCTTGCATATAAGTGATATCTTTGGGAGTTGAGCATGATGAAAGTAACGCGATGGCCATGCAAAACAAGCTACGCTTAATAATCCTCAGTGTAGTCATATAGTTTTTCTGTTGATGAAATTTGCTTGCTGTAATGTTAGCTTTATGGTAATTAATTTTTTTACACACACACCTGCCACCGATATGGCGCATCAAGTGGCAAGGCATATTGAATCGGAATCTGTTAGATGGCGTTTCAGTCTGCAAATATACGAATTTTCTAAGAATACTCAACCTGTTTTTTAAGTAATTATGCATGTTGAACTTTTTGCATGAAATCGTGTTGCCGGTGCCTAAATGTCGCTATGCTAAATTTTGTGTATTAATACTGCTGTGTGGTTTGAAAATGTTTGAAATTTTTGTGTAATTTTCTCGTTTTTGTTATTTTAAATCTTTAACTTTGTGCCATTCTGTGAATGTGGAAAGGTGTCTTTCCAATCTATTCTACTGATAATGAAATTCTCGAAAGGTAACAGTGAATTGCAATTGAGCGAACGCGACGCTATTGGCATTGCGCGGCGTGTGACGTGGCTCGGTTTTTGGGTGAATGTGCTGCTGGCAGTACTTAAAATCGTGGCCGGCGTTATCGGTCGATCATCTGCAATGGTAGCTGATGGTATTCATTCGTTCTCCGACTTCGTGTCGGATATCATTGTGCTCATTTTTGTGGGTGTCGCACGTCGCAAGGCTAATCGTGTGTTTCAGTATGGTCACGGTAAGTTTGAAACATTTGCCACAATGCTTCTTGCGCTTGCTCTCGGAGTGGTTGGCTTGATGTTTTTCTTCTCCGGCGCCGGGAAGGTGTGGGCAGCAGCTCATGGGGTCGTGTTGGAGCAGCCCGGGCGGTTGGCTTTGGCTATGGCTGTGGTCTCAATTGTGGCTAAGGAATGGCTGTTTCATGTTACAAAGCGTGCCGGCGATAAAATCCGTTCGGCCGTGGTAGTGGCTAATGCGTGGCATCATCGCAGCGATGCGCTGTCGTCGTTGGCAACGTTTGTCGGTATTGGCGGTGCAATTTTCTTTGGAGAACAGTGGCGCGTGCTCGATCCGCTTGCGGCGATGGTGGTGAGTGTGCTCATTATTATAGTAGCGGTGAAAATCGGTAAACCGGCAATCTCCGAACTGCTCGAGTGCTCTCTGCCGGCCGACGTGGTTAACGGAATGTATCACATTATTGGTGAAACTCCGGGTGTGAGGGCTTTCCATCACTTCGCGTCGCGTCAAAACGGTAATCGCTTTTTTGTGGAGTGTCATATAAAAGTTGACCCTGATGCAACTATTGTGGTAGGGCATCAAATTGCATCAGCTGTTGAAAATCGGCTGAAAGAGGTTTATGGTAAAAATATCACCGCCACAATTCACGTTGAGCCATATGCCGGCCAGCCGGTCGATGAAAATAATATGTGTGGGTAATCCACCCACTCCCTTTTCCCCCCTTCTCCCCCTCCCGTTTCACTTGCTAAAATTCCCATTATATATAATAAGGTGTAAGGTGGCCGTCTTCGGCCACCTTATTTGTTTCCGCCTCGGGCCCTCACCAACCCTGCCTTTCCCCGGTGGCCACCTTCCCGCTCACCCCGGCGGTTATTGGCCCAATTGGTCTAATTGGTCTAATAGGCCTGATAGCCATCCAACCGGGAAGAATGTCGAAGACATTCCACCATGTGAAGCCCCACAGTGGGCAGCCGAGGGCCGCAGGCCCGAGGTTGGCCTCTGTGGGGTTAGGTTGAATATCATTAAAGGACCTTCGAAGATGGTCCGCCTTCGAAGCAAGGTTTCCCCACCTTTCCCCGCCATTTCTGCATGATTATGCAAACGGGGCTGCATAACGGCGATTTTT
>CAZDIC010000060.1:0-8491 GCA_964505395.1 uncultured Alistipes sp.
CGTACGAACTTGGCCGTTTCTATGTCAATTTTACGCATGAATACGAGAAGGCATACTACGCGTTCGCTACCGCTGCCGAATGGGGCCACCCGGAGGCCAAAGCCATTCTAAAAGCTTTCAAATAAACCACCTACGCCGTTATGCGGAGTGCGCATAACGGTGTTCTAACCTTACATTTTAGTAAAAATGGTGATATTGAAGAGGCTGTGCCAACTTTGACACAGCCTCTTGTTTGTAAAAGCAATATGCTTATGGGGTATACTTATTGCCCGTTGCGAGCGAATGTCGCTACGGGCAACAAGATTACTTTTTCAGTTTGTTCACACGGCAGCTATCCCACCAAAGGTAGGCGATAAGCAGTGCATAAGCGATGAGGCCGTAGATTTGGAGCATTTCTGGCTCGATTCCGCTCTCAAATTCAAATCCGAAGAAACGAGTGAGCGCTGCAAACACGCCAAACAGAGCACCACCGGCAATAAGGCCCGATGAAATCAAAGTACCTCGGTCGCGACGAGCATCGTTGATAGCTTTATCCTTCGAGCTGTGACTAACGAAGTAGGCAATAGCACCACCAACAAGCAGCGGTGTGTTAAGCGACAAGGGGATGAACATGCCAAGGCAGAAAGCCAAAGCCGGCACGCCGAGCCAGTTGAGCAACAGTGCCAACACAACGCCTGTCATATAAAGAATCCAAGGCGTGTCGCCACCCATCATCAACGGCTCAATAACCTTAGCCATTGCATTAGCTTGAGGCGCTACAAGGGCATTCTCACCGGAGAAACCATACACTTGGTTAAGCACCATAATCACACCACCAACAGTGGCAGCCGACACCAATGTACCGAGGAATTTCCACTGCTCCTGTTTGCGAGGTGTTGAGCCGAGCCAATAACCAACCTTGAGGTCGGTCACAAAGCCACCTGCCATTGACAATGCGGTGCACACAACACCACCAATGACCATTGAGGCTACAATACCGGTTGTGCCATTCAAGCCGATTGCCACAAAGATGGCCGAAGCAATGATGAGGGTCATGAGTGTCATGCCCGACACAGGATTGCTACCAACAATTGCAATGGCATTAGCTGCAACCGTGGTGAAAAGGAATGCGATGATTGTAACCACAACCCAAGCAATAACAGCTTGCCAAAGATTGCTGATAACACCACACCAGAAGAAAGCCAACACAGCCACCAGAGCTATCGCGATGAAAAACACGATGTGCTTCATTGAGATATCCCACTGCCAACGAATCGGTTTCTTCTCGGTTGCAGCACCGCCCTTAAACTCACGCCCTGCAAGACCTACAGCCTGGCAAATAATGGGCCATGATTTAATAATACCGATAACACCGGCCATAGCGATACCACCGATACCAATCATGCGAGCATAGTTGCTAAAGATATCTTGTGAACTCATTGCTGCAATTTCAGCATTACCATAAGTGCCCATCAGCGGGATAATTACCCACCACACAAAAAGCGAACCGGCACAGATGATAAATGCATAGCGCAAACCTACAATGTAGCCCAAGCCCAACACGGCAGCACCGGTGTTGCAGCTGAACACTAATTTGGTTTTCTCGGCAACCATAGCGCCCCAACCGCTAACAGTGGTTGTGAGTGTGTCGGCCCAAAATCCGAAGGTTTCCACTACATAATCATATATACCACCAAGCAGTGAGGCGATAACCAATGTTTTGGCTTGTGAACCGCCTTCGGCACCGGCAGTTTGACCGCTGGCCAACACCTGTGCTGTTGCAGTGGCTTCCGGGAAAGGATACTTACCATGCATATCCTTTACGAAATACTTGCGGAAAGGGATGAAGAACAAAATTCCGAGAATTCCTCCGAGCAGCGAACTGAAGAATATCTGGAAGAAGTTTACGGAAATCTCAGGATATTTTGCCTGGAGAATATAAAGCGCCGGGAGTGTAAAAATGGCACCGGCCACAATCACGCCGGAGCAAGCTCCAATTGACTGAATAATCACATTTTGGCCGAGGGCATCCTTTTTGCCCAAGGCGCCAGACACACCCACAGCGATGATTGCAATGGGGATGGCGGCTTCAAACACCTGGCCGACTTTCAATCCCAAATAGGCTGCTGCCGCACTGAAAATAATGCAGAGCACCAAACCCATCACCACCGAGTAAACCGTGGCCTCCTTGTAGGACTTTTGGGGATGCATCATCGGACGGTAATGCTCTCCGGGAGCAAGTTCACGGAAGGCATTCTCCGGAAGCTCCTTCGGATCCTCTTCGGCATACTTCACCTGCTCATCAATGGCAGGCGCTGCATGCACGTCAACTTTTTCTTTTTCCATCTATCTGTATATTACGTTATTAATTTCTTTTGGTTCACTGCGTCACAGCGCGCGACAGAATCTCGAATTTCTCCACAATCACCTCGGTTATGGTGCGATTGATTGCATTGCGATCCTGCCACGAACGGGTTGACAAACGCCCCTCGATAAACAGTTTTGCACCTTTGGTGATGTAACGTTCGGCAAATTCCGCATTTCTGTCCCACATTGCAATGTTGTGCCACTCAGTGCGTTCAGGCACTTGCACACCATTAGCATTTGTGTAAGCCCTATCGGTTGTAGCCAACGAAAAAGTGGCATACGGACGCGAGTCGACATACCGAATCTCGGGATTTCGGCCCACATTGCCAACCAAAATTACCTTGTTAACTGACATAAGTTGCTATTTTTCTCCACAAATTTAGCAAATAATCTTCAAGTAACCACATTCGCGAGCATTTTAGCCGTCTTTTACCGCCAAAACCTACCACAGTGTCCCGGCCCCTACCTCTTGCCAATTGCCCACAGCACGCACTTGGGAGTGCTCAAGGCTCGACTTAGATTGATGGTTTAAGGACTGAGTTGAAAATGCGCGAGAGTTTGTCTTGCGATGTGTTGGAAAGATATGCATCGGGGATGTCAGCGGGAATGGACTCACGACACAAGAAATCGAGTAGCCAATTGGCCACAACAACCGGCCCTGTTACATTAGCCAACACACAAGGCGAACTATTATCATCTTTTTTGCCATTCCACTCACTATCCGCAGCAGTGGAAACGGCTGTGATGAGTTGTTGGGCATCAGGTTCGGTAGTTGCCATCACACGTGTGAGATACAACACCGTGTCGCCTTCGCGCTTATACATCAGTACCAGCTGTTCGCCTTTTGAGGGCAGATTGCGACGCTTCTCCCACGGTAAACCGCCACTCCACCTAAACCCGATCAGGCCGATTTCATCAAGCGATTGGCGCACGTCATCGAACTGCCGATTGTTAATGTACACAGCTCGTAGGTGTGTCGACGGCAGCAGCGGCTCCCCATCCTTGCGCGATATTGCTATCTCGACACGTTGACTCGATGGTGCATATTTGTCGAGCGCTGTGATTGTTGAAGTAAGCTCCACGCCGCTATCCATCATAGCTGTCAACTCATCGTTTTCAGTGCGTGGAATGTAGCCTAAGATATTCTTAAAATCAAACGAATCGGGATTTTCCGGGTCATATTCCCCCGGAAGTGCCACAGCAATAGCATTAGCGTCAAACTCATTATCCGGTTGACGTACAAGGGGAAGTTCCACACCGGCTCTCAACTTATCCAACACACCGGCTCTGTCATGATAAGCCACTCCGGCAACATAGCAATATCGTCCCTGTGGCCGGTGCTTTAGCTCCGACCCTTTATTTTCACACATTTCCATTCTTCAGGCATATTAGAATATCATTTTCATATTTATTGGTATTATCGATGTGGCAGCGAGCGCGCAAGCATGGCCAGAACTTCTGACTGAATCACCGATCGGAGCGCGAAATTAACCCCTATGTATAGAACGCCGGCCGTAAGGAGTTGGCAAACCAGAAGCACCCAGCAATTTAGAATCACGTTGCTCTCAAGCCACATAACAAGGCCGATAACCACCGTCTCAGCCAAATATGGCAGATTATCGGCCACATAACTCCAATTGGAACGACCTGTGAGACGCGCGGTTTTAACCACCATCACAGCCCAAGTTAAAGCCGAGGCAAACAGTTGACCGTAAAGCAAAATGCGAATACCATACACCGGGTCATTATCACGCGACAACGCTATCAATGGCAGAGTTGCCAACAGGAACAGCAGCGCAGTGCCGTCGCGCAAGCTCTCCATAGCCACCACAATCTTTGTTTGTGCTTTGGCTATCAAGTAGTTGTTGTATAAACTTGTGAGCACGGTAAACACACCTCGCGCCAGCAATAGTTGAAACAACACAATCGAGGCGTCCCACTTTGTGTTAAACAGGCAGTGAAATATCGGTGTGGCCATTACCGCCAGGAAGCCCATGGCCGGCAACAAAATATAAGCCGTAAAACGGTTCATTTTTGCACTGACACGTGTGAAACGTTCCTCATCGTCCTGCACCTGCGACAATGCCGGCAAAAACGACGAAGTCAGAATCTGTGATGTGGAACTAATGCCCATCTTGCTCCATTTATCCGCCTGGGTGTAGTAGGCCAACGGCACCAACCCGGCACGGTTACCAATGAAGAAGGCATAAATGTTTTGGAACACCACGTTGAGAAACGAACTTGCCATCATGCCCGAACCGAGTTTGAAGAAACTGCGCAACGAAGCAAGCGAAAAACGCATCAAAGGCAGCCAACCCGATGTGAACCACAACACCAAACTTTTTACCGCATTAAGTGCTAACGTTTGCCACACAATAGCCCAAGCGCCATACCCGCCAAATGCCATCGAGATGCCCACCACAGCCCCCACAATCAGGCCCAAGGTGTTTGACACGGCAACCATTTTCACATCCATACGCTTCATCAAGCGATTGGTTTGCACAATGGCCGATGCATTCAGTATAAACGACAAGAACATTACGCGACTCAAGGGAATCAATCGTTGATCGCCATCGTAGCACCACGCAATCAACGGTGAAGCTGCATACAAAATGAGATACACAGCGACGGCAACAGCCATATTAAACCACAACACAGTGCTGTAGTCCAAACGCGTGGGATTTTTGCGCTGAATAAGCGCATAGGAGAAACCGCTGTCGATAAACAGCGATGCAAACGCCTGAAACACCAACACGGCCCCGACCAAGCCGAAATCCTCATGGCTCAGCACACGAGCCAAAATGATTCCGGTAACGGCATACAGCACCTGCGACGACACCTTATCAATCACATTCCACTTAATGGAACGCGCTGTGAGGTGCTTCAATTCGCCCTGCGCTATCTCTGTGTCGTTCGGTATGGGCGATGTTTCTGAGGCTGACTGTGTTTCCCGGTCGCTTGGGTGCGTCATATTTCTTACTTATCGGAAGATTGAGAACCGGATGTTTCGCCTTTCCACTCCTTGCCATCAAGTGAATAAATCTTTACACCCATTGAATAGTTACGAATCTTGGCAGGAGTGTCGCGATAGTACAACTTTCCCGAAAGGCCTTTTACCTTCAAATCGTCAATGGCCCAGCACCCGGTGGTGCCTGTGCCGAAAAAGTGGCAACTAACACTTTTTGATTCAAGGTTATCGGCCTGGATTGCCCCTGTGCCGGTGTTACTCAAAACGGTGTCCTCCGATTTACCGCTTACCACCAAAGTGCCGTTTCCGGTTTTTATAGAGCCCTCAAACTTCGAGCAATCGACATCACGCACCACCAAACGGCCGTTACCGATAACCGAAGCCTTAAACTCTACGGTAGGACGTATTGCAAGTGCACGCAAAGTTGAGTCACCGGAGTTTTTCAACTCCTTGATAAATTTTGAATAAACGGTTACAGTAGGCATAACATAATCAGCGTTTTCGCCCTCTACAAAGGTGCGCTGAATGGTAAGTTTTCCTTTTTTGTTATTCTCAAAAATGATGCAGTCGGCCACAGCTGCCGTTGCGGTAAACTCAGCTTTACCGGCGAGGTCGGCATCACTCTTGTAGTCAACATTGATGTTTCCCTCTACAACAAGTTGGCTAAATTCCCCCACGTTCAGTTCATAAACCTTTTCATTGTCGGCAGCTTGCATTTCTGCCGACCCGGCGAGCAGCGACATAGCTACAACTGCAGCGCCATAAAACACATTCTTCATTCTAAAAGTTTTTCTTGATAATTGAAAGTCAATATTCCTGATTGAGCAACTTGCGCTCCACTTCGTCAATGATGCCAAACAGCTCCTGTTTTGTGTTGGCACGCAGCATTGCTATGCGCGTTTCCCTAAAGAACGGAATGCCTTTAAACAGTTCACTAACAGCCAAGTGACGACGGATGTGCAATATGCCTCTATATTCATCAATACGGCCGATGCTCTCATCGATTTGGCGGCGGAGCACCTCAAATTTATCATGTAGCGACAACGGATTTTTCACCTCACCATAAAGCAAAGTTTCCTTCATGTCGCGGAAAATCCACGGATTACCGATTGCCGCACGTCCCACCATAACGCCATCTACGCCGTAACGGTTAAATGCCTCAACCAACTTCTCAGGTGTTGTGATGTCGCCGTTGCCTATCAACGGAATGTGCAAGCGAGGATTCTCCTTTACACGAGCAATCATCTCCCAATCGGCCTCACCGGTGTACATCTGCGAGCGGGTACGACCATGCACTGTCAGCGCCTGAATACCGCAATCTTGCAGTTGCTCAGCCAGGTCAACAATGATGCGATTCTCGTGATCCCAGCCAAGACGAGTCTTCACTGTCACAGGCACCTTCACAGCCTTTACCACCTCGCGAGTTATCTCCAACATCTTGGGGATATCACGCAACATGCCGGCCCCGGCACCCTTTCCGGCCACTTTTTTCACCGGACAGCCGAAGTTAATATCCAACACATCGGGGTTGGCAGCCTCAACCATCTTGGCAGCCTCAACCATCGGTTCCACCTCGCGGCCATAGATTTGAATGGCTGTGGGACGTTCGGCATCCTCAATGTGCAGTTTGCGTGTGGTTGCCGCAATATTACGAATCAGCGCATCGGCCGACACAAACTCTGAATATGTCATATCGGCACCAAGTTCCTTACAAATCAATCGAAACGATTGGTCGGTAACATCTTCCATCGGTGCCAACATCACCGGACGATTGCCTAAGTCAATATTTCCTATTTTCATTCAGGGAATTTTCTGTAATACTCCTCCAACAAGTTTTTGATGTTGAAATAATATGTTCCGGTGCCTTTGCCACCGTTCTTTTCAACATCAATGCGGTCAAAATACGGCTCCTCATACTGCTGATTGGTAGCCACCGCATTTTGGAAGTTGATTATGTTATATTCGTGCTGCGGATTAATCACATACCATGCATTCTCCTTATCGGCACCGGTGCCCGATGAGGCTATCGCCTGCAGCAAGTGATTAAGTCGGTATTGCCAAATGTTTGCCAAATTCACCTTACCGCGCTTGCGCAGAGCAAAAATCATGAAGTTCATCTGCGACAGGTCGAACGGGTTATCGCTCAACGCTTCCTTAGCGTAAGCAATAATGGAATCAAGTTCGGCACGCGTGTGATTTGACTTGTAGTAAAGGCTTTCATTCTTGCTTGAGACCTCCGACCGACGATACGGGTTGAAGTCTTCCTGAAAAAGATAGCCATAGTATAGGTGACGATAATCAGTGAGATTCATTATCGTTTCATTCTGCTCATATCTCGCCATTAGCTTCGGATAATAATATGGCGAGTTCGGATTGTTGACATCCTGCTTTATCTGCTCCATGTCGGGTGTTTCAACCACATTGCGTTTCTCAACTTTGGTCGAAGCGCCCATCATTGAGATTGCTGTGGTTAAGCCCAAACATATTGCAAGTCCTTTTATTAATTTCCTCATCAAAATAGCATCTTCTATTTTTGTAATAATCCCAACACACCCAAGCCGAGAATCGACATGGAAACCACTGCCGGCAAACCTACGATTACAACGGCGTCGCGCAATGCGCGCACGTTTAATCCGCTGCGATGCAGTTTGCTGCACGCCACGCCACCAAGCGTGGCGCCCAAGGCGGCTCCGACAATCATTTCAGCCCGGCCAATGGTCAAGCCGACCAAAACGCCCAACAAGGCACCACCCACGATGAAGTTTTTCCACTCCTTCGGGATTACCTGTTCTTGGCGACTGTAATAGCCGATAAAGAGCACCAACAAAACTGCCACAGCCCAAAACAGCAAAGTATCAGCCGAGATAATCGCATAGCCGCTATGGCGCAGCGACTGCACACCCATGTAGGAACAGGCAGCACCGGAGGTTGATGAACGGAAAGCCGACACGAGCCCGCCACTCATAAGCAGCACACCAATTATCAGCCATAATTCACTTACACCCATGCGTTTTACAGTTATTATTGTTACTCCATATCCGAGCGCCCACAGATAGTCACATTCGTTCATGCGCCATCATGCTCACACGCTCTTTCTTACAAAATTAAGATTTTTCACGCTATTTCCACAGCCCTTTTTCATTTCTTCACATATTTTCCTTAATCTTAAACCCTTAC
>CAZDIC010000061.1:0-8362 GCA_964505395.1 uncultured Alistipes sp.
TGCCTGAATTTTGATGTTTGGCCTCTGTAAAAGAGGTCGACAAGACGTGTTGTATCGGTCAAATATGTAGTAATTGAAATATGTGGTAAGCGTCCTGTTTATAGGAATTTACTTTCATAGCGTTACTATCATATGCAGCAGCATCAGTTGTGTGAATAAATATTGATGCCGGTGCTTACTGAATCCTGTGGCGGTTTAGTTGATGAGGGAGAGCTTGACGCGGGTGTTTTTGATTTTGTGGGGGGCAAGGGCGGTTAGGAGGGTGGGGGCGAGGGCGCGTGGCACGGCCACGATGGCGTTGTGGTCGTTGACCACAATTTTGCCTATCTGGTTGGCGGCCAGACCACCTTTTTGGATGAGGTAGCCCACGATGTCGCCACGTGAGATTTTCTCTTTTTTGCCGGCGTTGAGGTAGATGGTGGCAAGGTTGGTGGCAAAGCCGTTCTCCGCCTCTGATTTGGGGTTAAACGAGCGTTGCCAATCCACGTATTCCGGGATGTTTTCTCCTTCGGCAATGATTACGTAGGCGGTGCCTTCAGCGCCCATACGGGCTGTGCGGCCGTTGCGGTGTGTCCAACTTTCGGCCGATGGCGGCATGTGGTAGTGAATCACATAGTTAACGCTGTCGATGTCGAGACCGCGGGCTCCGAGGTCGGTTGAGATGAGTATCGGTGTGGAGCCGTTGTTGAGCATATCTATGGCCAGCTGACGTTCGCGCTGCTCCAAACCGCCGTGGTATAGGCCTACGGGGAAGCCTTTCTGTTTCAGAAATGAGTGAACACGCTCGGCGCTTTCGCGGTGGTTTACGAATACCAACGCACGTCCGTTTTCAAGTGCACGGAGCAGGTGCTCGAGTGTGGGCAGTTTGTCGCGCTCGGGAGAATCGACACGTGCGATTTGCAGGCGCGACCGTTCGCCTGTAGAGGTGAAATCAACCGTCTCGGCACCCTTCATCGGGATGAAGTCGGGCAGTTCGGCCAAGTGTGTGGCCGAGGTGAGCATGATTAGTTTCAGCGCTTTCAGCCGACGTGCTATGCGTTTCATTTCATCGAGGAATCCGAGTTCAAGCGATTTGTCGTATTCATCGAGCACGAGGGCGTTGACCGATTCCACCGAGAGCGTGTTGCGTTTTATGTGATCGAGCAGACGTCCGGGTGTGGCAACGATGATGTCGGGTGTAACCGACAGTGAATTGATTTCATCGGTCATGGGGTGGCCGCCATAGAAGGTTGCGGTTTTCAGCCCGGCTGCCACCGGACGAATTACGTTGCCGATTTGCAACACCAACTCGCGCGACGGAGCGATGATAAGCGCCTGAATCTTGCCGTTCGACGGTTTGAGGTGGCGCAGAAGGCGCAGGGCGAAGGCTGCTGTTTTTCCCGAACCGGTGGGCGACAACAGAATCAACTTCATGGCACCGGTGGTGGCCATGAGTTGTTGCATTTGGTTAAGCGTGGTTATGTTGTGACGTTCGCGCAGGCGGTCGAGGATGATTTTCGTTTCCATAAACAGAACGATAAAGGTGGGGTTGATGTTTCTTATCGGGTGATAACTCGGTATTCGCCGTTAGGACCTGAGATGACCGAGTACTTTGTTAGTCCGTAGTTATATTCGAGGGCTTTGCCTGATGTGGGGATGCCGTAGTTGCTATATATTGAATAGCGGCTTTTGCACTTCGGGCAGTAAGCGTCGTTGATATCGTTGTCGACTTTGATTGTTACATCTTTTTTGTTTTCCACCGGGCAGGCCATTTCGTAGGCTATCGGGTTGCCGAGAATGTCGCCTACGAGCAACACTCCGCCAAAGCCGGTTTGCATGGTGGCTGTTTGAGGCAATCCACCGTTGAGCACACCTTTAATAAAAGTTTTGTGGTCGAGGGCCGAAGGTGTGCCGTAGGTGTTCCAATCCTGTTCGGTGTTGAATGCAATCCACACTGCAGCGGGGGGAGTGCGTTTATCCTCGAGGTGAGAGCATGCCGAGAGCACTAACCCCGCAAAAAACGTGGCGACAACGGCCAACGTTATGAACTTCAACGGTTTCATTGCAGTTGGAATTTAGTTGCTTACCGGTGTTGTTAGATGCTTAACCCGGCGATGAGTTTGCCAAATTCGTCGGCAGCTTTTTGCAATTGCGGGCCAACGAGGGGGCGGAGCATGGCGGGGATGTCAACTTCGATTTGAGCCGACACTTCTGACGATGATGCGTCGATGGGCTTGAGGATGAGCTGCATCTTCATGGGCACGGGCGACGATTTTGTGCCGAACACCAACAGCGATGGACGTTGACGTTCAATGACATTAAATTCGATTTCGCCCACTTGCGGTGTGGCGATTTTGATTGAATCGGTTGTGAAGGTTACATCGCCAACTTTGCTGCGTTGCTCGTCGGTGAGGTTATTGAGTGCGTCTTGCAAGTTGGTGAAGTCGCTGAAGCGGTCGAAAAGTTCTTCAGCCGGGCGATTCACTGTTTTGGGAGTGCTTTTATAAGTTGCCATAATAAAATTATAAGTGAGTCAGAAAAGCCGATGGTGTGAGCCACCGAGGTTTGTGACGGGGTGGGGTAATATGTAAAAAACTCCCCTGTAGTAACAAAGATACCGCAGGGAGAGTTTTCTATATTTTGTTCAAGTGAATTATTCAATTGACGAAGCGCGGTCGGGAGCCCAGTTTTGCGGGTCTTCGCTCCATTTCTGCAGTGTAGCCACATCTTTTTGGGCGATGAAACCCGATTGGAGGGCGCAACGAAGCAGAGCGTCGTAGTTGCTCAGAGTGATGAGTTTAATGCCGGCCTCTTCAAAACGTTCTTTGGCGATGGGGAAGCCGTAGGTGAACATTGCCACCATGCCCACAACATCACCACCTGCCATGCGGATAGCTTCAGCGGCTTTGAGGCTGCTCTGGCCGGTAGAAACGAGGTCTTCGATAACTACAACCTTTTGGCCGTGGGTGAGGTTACCTTCGATAAGGTTCTCCAAACCGTGGTCCTTAGGAGTTGAGCGCACGTAGATGTAGGGCAGTCCAAGTGTGTCGGCTACCAATGCACCTTGTGCAATAGCACCTGTGGCAACACCTGCGATAACATCGGGGGTGTCGAAATTTTCCTGGATGATGCGACACAATTCGGTTTTGATGAATGTGCGAATCGGAGGGTATGACAAAGTGCGACGATTGTCGGTGTAAATTGGAGACGTCCATCCCGAAGCCCATGTAAAGGGGTTGTCGGGCTGTAACTTAATAGCGCTGGCCTTCAAAAGTTTTTCTGCAAGTAAGAATTCAAGCTGTTTCATCGTTCCTGAAATAAATGTGTATTCTCTTTTGTTAGGCGCAAAGATAGTCATTTTTGGTCAAAGTCGAAGCATAACTCGCCACAATTTTCAGATTAATCAGCAGATAACACCCCCGATTTCAATGTATAACACCTCCGATTGTTCAATTCGTTACGTTGCAATGTGTTTATTTGATTGTTATGATGGTGTCGGCCACAGCTTGTGCCGACCACACGCCGTGGCCGTTGACAATGTTTGATGGTAGTGAGATGTTATTTCCGAGGAATGCCGAACTGTTCACAAAGCCGGCATTGTCGTAAGCTCGCCAAAAGTCGAAAACTTCCTTTGTGATGCGTTCCAAACGGATGCCCACCACTTGGCCAACGTTGAAACTTGACTCGTAGTCTTCGTCGTTGGCGATGCTGTGGCCACGGTAAACAGGCATTTCAACATCGGCGCCCGGTGTGGTGACTTCGATGGTGCTAAGCATCGAGGGGTAGAAACGGCCGTCAATGTCATACACCCGGCATGAGGCATGATAGTAGGCCGGCAAATCGTCGGTTGGCGCTGTAAAGTGTAGTGTGATGTTGCGCAGCGATTCGGTTGTGCCCACTTTGGTCACGTTGACTGCGGTGATAGGTGTTGGAGTTAGCATTTTGGCCGTGGCCGTGGCGGTTTTGCCGGCATATTCGGCTCGGATGGTGTAGGTGCGTCCGGGAGTGCCTTTTAAATCGTAGGTATAGTAGACAAATTGAGGGAAAGTGGATGAGTGAACGCGGCCGGTGAGCACAGCTTCAGTCTCACCGTCGGAGATGGTAATCACGCCCCAGCGCACCACAACTTCGCTGAGGTTCCCTTTCTTTTGAGTCGGATTAACGGTCATGCTGAGATACACTTCCGGATAACCGTTGCTGCTGATTTGGCCATCAATGACGAGCGTTTGCGGCTCCACCTCAGGCGTGTCGCTGCAAGCACCGCAGAGTAGCGCCCATCCGAGAATAACGGGTGTGGCTAATATCAGCTTTATGCACCGCGCTACGGCGGTGAGTTGCATGATGTTGATGATATGTTGAGGCGTGTTCACTGTGGCTGTCATCCGGTTTTGAAGTTAGTAAAAAGTGAATTTAGTGATTCGGAAAATGCAACATGGCGAGTTAAAATGAGAGTGTGTAGCTAAGCGATGGAAGGAACTTGTAGAGCGACCCGATGTCGCGGCGCAGGTATGCATTCTCCTCTTCGCGTATCACAAAAGTGGTGATTTCAACATTTCTGTGCCCGTAGAGGTTGATAATCGAGAAATTGATGGTGTGGGCAAGACGGTTGCGTGAGCGAAAATGATAGTCAGCCGAGAGGTCAAGGCGGTGGTATAGCGGTAGGGTGGCTGAGTTGCGTTGGCCATATTGCATCATCACCTTCTCGCCCACGAAGTACACTGCGGTGATTGGAGTGTAGTGACGCCCGGAGGTGAGATTAAAAATGGCGCTGAGGCTCCAATGGTCGTTAAATCGGTAGGTTGGTGCAATTGAAGCGGTGTGGGTGAGCGCTCCAACAGCATTGTAGTACTCGCCGGTGTCTTGGCGACGTTTTGCCAAGCAATAGCTGTATGAGGCAATAGCGTTTAACTTCCCATATTCTAAACGGGCCATGACACTACCTCCCACATTGTATCCGGTGGTGTTAGCAATATAGTCGTTCACGTGGTAGTCGGTGTTCACAAGGTCAAGCACCGCACCGAGGTATTCCGGTTCGCTGTCAATCCGTTTGTAGTATCCGTCGGCGGTAAGGATTATGTGGCTTTTGAGCCGATGAGAAAGTGTCAGTGTGATGCTTTTGCAACGTTCTACGGGCGCTGATGCCGATGGCCCGATTTTGAAGTTGGAGGCCAGACCCACTTCCGAAAATCCTACTTGATGAATCCATTGATGACTCTTGCCCACGTGCAGTGTGGCGCTACCTGCGCTGTGAACATATCCAACTGTTAAGCGCGGGTCAAGCCAGGTGGCGTGGTAGCCGTTGTCTGTGCCAATCCATGCTCCTTCGGCACCGAGCGACATACGCCAATGAGAGTGTGGTGCGTAGCTGAGATTCCCCCACAGCTTGGCCGCGGTGGTGCGACTTTCTGTTTCAGTGCCGTATGAACCTGATCCGAGCCCGGAGATGCTAACATTTTGAGGCAGTGTGTAACTGTTGCGCAGTGCGTAGCCAAAATCTATGCCAAGGTGTGGCGCGACCTCCTCAACAACAAATTTCCCGTTGACACCGAAGTCGGAGATTGATGATGGCATCGCCATGTGAACATCTTGCATCGCCATGCGCAATGTGTTGGTGAATCTCGAAAAATAGGCTGTGTGCGACGTTGTGAAACGGTCGGAGATGTGGCTCCAGGTTGCTCCGGCGAGGATGTTCTTCCATCGCATGGATGTGTCGTAAGCCTTGGTGTCGTCGTCGAAATTCAGATGGTCGTTGTTGAAGTGGCATGTGATGTTGAGGTTGTCGTGTGGCGAAAGTTTACCGTTGGCTACCAAATCAATATCATTGAACCCATAGCCGGCTTGGAAATCATCATCGTGTAACAGAGAGCCGTAGAGCAAGTTTAGATAACTTATACGAGCCGAGGCTGCAACGGTGAATTTTCCTATGGGTGCCTTTAAAAAGATTGTCGAGGCTATAAGGCCCACATTTATTTCGCCCTCGAGTTGTTGCGCTTCGTTAAGTGGGGAATTGACGTTAATCACACCTCCGGTCACGTTGCTTGTCCCCGGGTCATGAGCACTTTTTTCTATCCGGATGTTGTTGTAAAGGCGTGGAGCGAATATCGAAAATATGCCTCCGAAGTGGAAAGGAAACATCACAGGGATGTTGTTTATCAGATATTCGGTTTGTGCATAACCCATGCCGTCAATGCTGACGCCCGATGAATAGTCGCCGGCGGTGTTGATGCCGGATAGTAGCGTCATGAAGCGCATAGGATCAGCTTCCCCAAATACTCGCGGCGCTTTGGCAATGGCATCACTCCCGAAGGTTATCGCGCCGAGCCGATCTACGCGAGTTGTGATCGGTGTGGTTGCGGTGACAGCCACCTCATTGAGGCGAATCGTGTCGGCAAGTGCGGCCTCGTGTGTAGATGTTCCTGTCGCCAATGTGGATGGTGAAGGCAATCCCAATGTGTCGGCCGGGGCGAAAAAAGAGTCAGCATGTGAAGTGGCGGTGGTTGCCGTCACTTCACACACTGACATATAGAGTAACGCCATGCAGGCGCATACCACCGTTAAGGTGTTAGTCGATGAATTTTTCGTAGGTGTCAACAATGGTTTGGAGAGGTGTTTCCAAGTTACCGAAGCCTTGTTCGAAGTAGCTTTCGATGCTGTAGGTGCTGCCATCGCTAAAGCTCAGCACCGGTTCTACGTACCATTCCCAACTTCTGTAACCCCAATCGTCAAAAATGGGCTGATATGTTACACTTGCCGATGAATTGGCCGAGCCGGCGAGATAGAGGTAGGTGGGCATAGATTTATTGAGCACATTGCAATTGGCTTGACACTGCGCTTTGGCGGTTTCTTGCGAATCATATTCCCAGCTGCCAAACTCTTCGTCGAGGCAGTTGAGTATATCTTTGAGCCCTGTGATAGAGCCTGCTACGCGCACTTTGTTGAGAATGTTCGATTCAGCCGTTGCTGAGTGGAACATATTGCTCGCGCGTGTCTCATTCAACTCATAGTAGGTGTAGGTTTCGGTATAGTTGCCCCATGTGTAGGTTTCGGTCTCTTTGTCGAAGAGATTCTCGATGGCGTTGCGGTCAACCATGTCGGATCCATCAACAATAGCGTTGGCATAAGCCACCTGTTTGCCGTTATACCAATAGTAAACATCTGACGAGATGCGGCTGTTTGTGCCTGAAACCTTGATGCTGTAGTTCACGTTTGAAAGCGCAGCCTCTACATTAGCGCTGAGGGTGTGGGCATTGAAGTCAACCTTGGTATTGGAGACGATTTTGGCAAGTACTGTGCCGTTGTAGGTTACGGTGGCGGTAAACTTTGACGGGACTTGGTAGGTGACATTGTCGTAGCTTTCGCTCCATGAACCGTTTTCGCCGATGCCGGTAACAATAACATCGTTGGCTCCCTTGTAAGATAGGTTGAATTGAATGCCATCGCTGTCGCTCGATTTTACCCAACGTTTGACTGTGTAGCCGTAGTCATCAACCGCCGAGCCCGGGTAATAGACGCCTGAGAAACGGCTCAAGCTAAGCAGTAGGTTGGAGGCGCGGCTTGCTGCTGCGGCATCGCCTTTGGCAGCTTTTGCAACGTAGCCCATAAATGCAGCCAGTTTGTTGCGTGACGGGGCATAGTAGTGGTCTTCAACATCGTCGAGGTCCCAATTTGTGGGAGCCTCATAGTCGGCATACTTGTCGGCACACTCCGAAGCAAGACGTACAAGGGTTTCTTGGTCGGCCGGGTGCACCATGTTAATTACTTCAATGGCAACGTCGTCAAGGTAGGCTTTTGCAGCATCCGGAGCCATGGCTTCAACTGATGCGCTGGGAGTGTCGGTGGCTTCAATGTCAGGGGTTTCGCCGGCACCACCTTTGTCACCTTCGCCACCATCTTCTTTCGGATCGTCACCGCCGCAAGCTGACACGGCGAGCGCCACAGCTGTCGTTAACAGCCACGGCCGGAGTAGTTTAGAAACTTTCATAATGTTTTGGTTTAGTGAATATAGATTTGAATAGGTGTTTTATTTACTATGAAGTAGGTATTGTGGCTAATCGGAGCGTATTGATTAATCCGGAGTTGGGTTAATCGGAGAGCTTTGATTAATCGGAAATTGGAATATGTGGAGCAAATGTCAACAAAATAGTGTATTATAACACTTATTCCATTGCCTTACAGCCTCAAAGGTAGTAATAAATAAGTAATGTGGGGTTGTTGTTCTTGCGAATTAACCAAGTTTAACAAAATAAATGGCTATGGCTATTCCTTTGGTGCCAACTGTGAGTGTTACAGTGAATTAGGAGTTGCAACTGAACCTGTTGTTACTGCTTGTGTGGCTTATCGCTGAAAATTGTGTAACTTTGCGAGGTGGATGGCAATGCCGGGG
>CAZDIC010000062.1:0-8343 GCA_964505395.1 uncultured Alistipes sp.
CCCCTCTACGCCTGCTGTGGTTACCATTTCATCCACAGCAGGCGTTTTTGTGTGTTTCAGGAACACACAACACATAGCGCACACAGAACTTCCAGGCCTCCCGGAACTCTCAGAATACACATGGTGTGGCGGAAGGTGAAGTTATCGCAAGATAGTATCAGTAGCATAACACGGAGTGGGGAGCAGAGGTGGTGATTGCGGAGTGGGGAGCGGTGGAGGTGATTAAAACGGTTGAAAATGGTTATTTTTTGTTTTTCTGTGGCGATTCATGAAAATTTTATGCCCGAAAGTGTTATCTTTGCAAAGTTAAAAATACCGACGTTAATGTTTTAACAGGACACACACATCGGATAAGCGATAACACTACGATACCTTTAACGACAACCTATGCCTTAAGGGTATCATATCACGATGCTTTAACTCGACACAAGAGCTTTTATGTCACGAAAAAGAAAAGAATTACCACTGCTTAACGAAGTTGAGATAACGGCAGTTGCAGCTGAAGGCAACGCAATTGCACGATACAACGATATGGTGATATTTGTGCCGTATGGCGCACCGGGCGACATTGCCGATATTAAAATCGACCGCAAAAAACGGAGCTATGCCGAAGGGCACATTGAGCGCCTTATCAAGCCTTCGGAGCACCGTTGCGAGCCGCGTTGCTCACATTTCGGCACCTGCGGAGGTTGCCGTTGGCAACATCTGCCCTACGATTTCCAACTTCAGAACAAGCAACAACAGGTTACCGATGCCCTGCAACGCATAGCCAAAGTGGAGCTTCCCGAGATTTCACCCATCATTGGCAGTGAAAAGATTTGGGAATACCGCAACAAAATGGAATACACATTCTCGAACAAGCGTTGGATTAGCTGGGAACAGCTGCGCTCGGGCGAGGAGATTGCCTACCGCTCAGGCGCGGGATTCCACATTCCGGGAGCCTTCGACAAGGTGCTCGACATTGAGCAGTGCTATCTGCAAGACCATATCGGAGACCGCATTCGTCTGCACATCAAGGAGTATGCACTAAACCACGGGCTGTCGTTCTACGACTTAAGAGCCCAGCAGGGGCTGTTGCGTACGCTGATGATTCGTCCGCTCACAACCGGTGAACTGATGGTGGTTATCTCGTTTGGCGAGAACCAACCCGAAGAAATCAAGGCACTGCTTGACGACCTCAAAACCTCATTCCCCGAAATCACTTCGCTCATGTATGTGATTAACGAGAAGGTTAACGACACCATTGGCGACCTCGACATTCAGCTCTTCTCAGGCCGCGAATATGTGGAGGAGGAGATGGACGGCCTGCGCTTCCGCATCGGTCCGAAATCGTTTTACCAAACCAACTCACGCCAGGCACACACGCTCTATAGCGTGGCGGCAAAATTGGCCGACCTCACCGGCACCGAATTGGTTTACGACCTCTACACCGGCACCGGCACCATCGCAAACTTCGTTGCACGCAATGCCCGGAAAGTTATCGGAATTGAATATGTGGCCGACGCAATTGCCGATGCCAAAATCAATTCGGCGGTTAACGGCATCACCAACACCGATTTTTATGCCGGCGACATGAAGGATGTGTTGACCGACGACTTCATTGCACAACATGGCCGTCCGCAGGTAATGATTGTTGACCCGCCACGTGCCGGCATGCACGAAGATGTGGTAAAAGTGATTCTCAATGCCGAGCCAGAACGCATTGTTTATGTGAGCTGCAATCCGGCCACACAAGCACGCGACATCGCTCTGCTCGACGCAAAATATAAGGTTACAGCCGTGCAACCGGTTGATATGTTCCCCCACACCCACCACGTGGAAAATGTGGTGCGTTTGGAATTGCGCCACCACACCGACGCATAACCCTCTACCCTACCGCAATTTATAGGTTGGAGTTGTAATAGGCGGCATCGCCGGTTACCTCTTCACCTATAAAAACCGGAAGTGGAAATTGAGTTTCCGCATCAGGCAACTCGATTTCAGCTACGATTAAGCCCTCACGACCTCCGTGAAACTCATCAACCTCCCACACAAAGCCGGCAAACGGCACAATGTAGCGAGTTTTCTCAATCACATTGCCTTCGGCACACTGCGAGAGCATTTCACGAGCGTCGGCCTCCGGGATGTCATATTCCCACTCACTACGAACCATGCCGCAATTAGCCCCCTTAACGGTCAACTTACCGCTATCGCCAAAGATGCGAACTCTCACCGTTGACTCAACGCGTCTGCTCAGATAGCCCTGCACAATGTTGACCTTGCGCGTAGCCAAATTAATAAACGACAAATCTTTAACCAAAAATTTTCTTTCAATTTCTTTTGCCATGGTCAAATGTGATTTTTAAAAGTACATTGCAAAGTTAGCATAAAAGAATGTTCTCACACATCAAACAATACATAAAAACGACCTTATCTATCTACTTGGTTATCTTTGCAGCATCGATTACAGCCGTTGCCGCCCCTGTCGATGCGTCGCCTCGTCGTGCCAAAAACAGCGCTGACGCCGACACTCTTCACGGCATTACGCTTCAGGAGGTGGTGGTCAAGAAAACGAAAAATCACTACAGCAAAAAGAATAATCCCGCAGTTGACTTCGTAACCAAAATTAGAGAAGCAAAACAGAAAGGCGACCCACATCGCAACAAATACTACAGCTATCGCAAATATGAACGCATATCGCTGGGTATAAACGACTTTAATGTGTCGGAGAAAAGCTTCACCGGCAAACTGTCGTCGCAATTCGCATTCCTAAAAAGCCACATCGACACGTCAAGTGTTACCGGGGCCCCCATTCTGCCGCTATCGGTTAAAGAAAAGGTCTCTGATGTGATCTATCGCCGCAATCCCGAAGCCGAGCGACAGTATGTGTTAGGCATCAAACAGGGTGGTATCGATGATATAGGCGACCTTCAGAGCATACAAACCATCGTGGAGGATGTGTTCCGCGAAATCAACCTCTACGATGACGATATACCGCTGTTCCGTAACCGATTCGTGAGCCCGCTATCGAGAATAGCGCCCGACTTCTACATGTTCTTCCTCACCGACACAGTGACCATCGACAACAAAAGTTGCATTGAGTTGAGCTTCGCGCCACGCGTAGCCTCAACCTTCGGCTTCCTAGGTCGACTGTATGTTGAAGAGGGCGACACCACCATGTTTGTGCGCAAAGTCACCATGGGGATAGCTCCCTCAATTAACATCAACTACATTGACCGTGTACACATCGAGCAGGAGTTTAAGAAGGCTCCCGACGGGTCACGATTGTGCACCAAAGATGACCTATACGTGGAGATGTCGCTCATAAAGGGCACACAAAGTTTCTATGCCCACCGAGCCACAGCCTACGACCGTCATTCATTCTCAAAACCGCCACACTACGAACTGTTCAACAGTCCGACGACCACTGTGGAATCGCCAAATGCTTACGACAACACCAACACATTCTGGCAGACACAACGCCTCGTTAACGCCGGGAAAGGGGAAGAATCAATCGACTCGCTGATGACCGGTTTGCGCTCTGTGCCGCTCTACAAATACACCGAGGCCGTTATCAAACTGTTTGCCATCGACTATGTGAAAACAGGCCACAACTCGAAATTCGATATAGGCCCCATCAGTTCCATGTTCAGCCACAACTCGGTTGAAGGCTACAAAGTGCGCTTTGGCGGATTGACAACAGCCAACCTCAATAAGCACCTGTTTGCCCGCGGGTTCCTGGCATATGGGTTCAAGGATAAGAAATTTAAATATAACGCTGAGCTGGAATACTCATTCAGAGAAAAGCGCTATCATTCGCGCGAGTTCCCCGTGCACTCCATAACCATCTCCGAACGATTCCAAACCGATAAACTCGGCCAAGAATACCTCTACGGCAGCCCGGATAACATCTTCTTCTCGAAGTCGCGCGGACGCAACCGTGTGATTACCTATCAGCGCAAAACCGCACTGGAATACAAGCTGGAAACGCCTTGGAATTTCACATTCGATGCTCTCGCTCTGCTTGAACGCCAAGAGCCGGGCCCATACGTGCCGTTCACACTCGTCAACGGTGAGAACCTCAGCAGCATAACCGAACCTCAGCTCAAAATAACGCTGCGCTATGCCCCCGGTGAGAAGTTCTATCAGACAAACTCGGCACGCTTCTCAATCAGTCGTGATGCACCGATTTTCACATTAACCCACACCTACGCTCCGAAAGGTGTGCTTGGCAGTCGTTTTGCCATTAACAAGACAGAATTCAGCGCTCAAAAACGCTTCTGGTTCTCAGCCTTCGGTTATCTCGATGTACTTGTAAAAAGTGGTCACGTGTGGAGCAAAACGCCATATATTTGGTTGCTAACGCCCAACGCCAACATGACCTACACCATCCAGCGCGAAAGCTTCTCGCTACTTAACCCGATGGAGTTCATCCACGACTCATTTGTGTCGTGGGAAACCACCTATTGGCTTAACGGTGCCATATTTAATTACATTCCCATATTCAACAAATTAAAGCTGCGCGAAGTGGTGTCGTTCAGAGGATGGTGGGGAACACTCAGCAGCAAAAATCAGCCGATGAATTCAATCAACTCGGCGCAACCTCTATTGGCATTCCCCGCTGAAATCAGCCCCACAACCATGCACGGAACCCCATACATGGAACTAAGTGCCGGCATCGACAACATTCTCAGTTGCTTACGTCTCGACTACTCGTGGCGTCTCACCTATCGTAACGTTCCCGGCATCGACCGCTCCGGATTGCGTGTAGCCCTACACTTTACATTCTAACCCGTTACATTCCCATCCGAAGGGCGTAAACCTTAGCCACACATAGTTGTTGTATCTGTTGAACCATTAAAACTTCAACAGATATGGCCGAACTAACAAACATCAAAACCATTAAAGGCACCAAAACCGAACGCAACCTGGTTGCAGCCTATCTTACAGAATCGAGTGCCTACACTCGCTACATGTTCTATGCCGCACAAGCCGACAAAGAGGAATATTTCCCCATCGGTGAAGTGTTTCGCGCAACAGCGGAAAACGAGCTCCACCACAGCAAAGGTTTCTTCAAACTGCTGTTAGGTGGCAAAGTAACCGTGGAAGTACCGGTTGACGCCGGCATCATCGGCGACACGGAGACCAACCTGCGCATTGCCATCGACGAGGAAATTTTGGAAGGGATTCAGCTCTACACCAAGAGCGCCCAAGTGGCCGATGAAGAGGGATTTACCGACATCGCCAAGCACTTCAGGGCCATCGCAGCTGTGGAAGCCACCCACCGCAACCGCTTCGACCACTACCTGAAACATCTGCAGAATCACACACTGTGGAAACGTGAGAAAATAGTGAAATGGAAATGCCTGGTTTGCGGATTCATCTACGAGGGAAATGAGCCACCACAAGCCTGCCCGGCCTGCGGTCACCCCTATCAGCACTTTATGGCGTTAGACTGCGACTAAATCGCCACCAATGAGAACGCGGCGCGCTACAACAAGCCACCGCCACCCTCATGTGTAACGCACAATTGCTCCGATACGTAACACACTGACACACCGGTGTAACGCAGTAATCGGATGCATTCCAAGCAACAAGGGCCAACTCACCACCCCGTGGCGTTGGCCCTTGTTTACTACTTCTACACTCTTAGCGACCTCTCCCGACCGGCATCGCTGTGAGATTCCCGGCAAAAATTAGCACAAGCATGACACAAAAAATCAATGTGTACGCGCAGAATCGAGCGATAAAGCCGGTGAAAGTGTTGGATAATTCGGTAAAAATCACTACCTTTGCAGTCCGATTATATCCAAAACGGAAATAAGCATCGCATATCGGAACCTTTGGCCTGGTCTGCTATGCGACAAGCTTGTGTTAATTAATTATTATTTAAACTTTTAGAAGTGGATACTTTAAGTTACAAAACCCTTACCCCCAACGCACAGAGCGTTGAAAAAGAGTGGGTGGTTATCGACGCTACCGACCAAGTGCTCGGTCGTCTCTGCTCGCAGGTTGCGAAAATTCTGCGTGGCAAGCACAAACCCAGCTACTCACCCTTCGTAGAGTGTGGCGATAATGTGATCATTATCAACGCCGACAAAGTGATTCTCACCGGTAACAAGTGGACCGACAGAATCTATTTGAACTTCACCGGCTATCCCGGCGGTCAGCGTGAGCTTACACCTGAAGTATTGTTGAAGAAATCTTACAACAAGCACCTCAAACCCGGCATGCATCCCCTCTACCTTCGCGTAGTAAAAGGTATGCTTCCCAAAAACCGTCTGGGTCGCAAGCTCATCAAGAACCTTCATGTTTACAATGGCCCCAACCACCCGCATGAAGCTCAAAACCCCAAAGTGATCGACATTAATAAAGTGAAATAATCGCCTGAACATTCAATTATGGAAACAGTAAATGCAGTAGGCCGTCGTAAAGCAGCCATCGCCCGCGTTATCGTTACTGAAGGCAACGGCGAAATCACTATCAACCACCGCGCACTCGAAACTTACTTCCCCTCTTCAATCCTGCAGTACATCGTTAAGCAGCCGTTGAAGACCCTCGAAGCCGAGGAAAAGTACTCAATCCGTGTAAACCTTGACGGTGGTGGTTACAAAGGACAAGCAGAAGCCCTTCGTTTGGCTATCGCTCGTGCACTTGTAAAAATCAACCCGGATGACAAGAAAGCACTTCGTGCAGAAGGCTTCATGACTCGCGATCCCCGCGTTGTTGAACGTAAGAAACCGGGTCGTCCCAAAGCACGCAAACGCTTCCAGTTCTCAAAACGTTAATCGTTTTGGCAGCTTAAAAGCATTATTTCTCTCTTTCCGAGTCTCTCTTCAGAGTTTAGTATCTAAATCCCGCGGATGGACCGCGTTCCCTACCCCGGGGTTGTAATTACCAAAAAGAACGTAAACAACTCTTTTACAAAAATGTCAACACCAACATTTGACCAGTTACTCGAAGCAGGTTGCCATTTCGGTCACCTAAAACGCAAATGGAACCCTGCCATGGCTCCCTACATCTTCATGGAGCGTAACGGTATCCACATTCTCGATCTCTACAAAACCGCTGCTAAAGTTGAAGAAGCTGCAGCTGCTTTGAAATCGATCGCAAAATCAGGCAAAAAAGTTCTCTTTGTTGCCACCAAAAAACAGGCCAAACAAGTAACTGCCGAAAAAGCTCAATCAGTAGGCATGCCCTACGTTATTGAACGCTGGCCCGGTGGTATGCTCACCAACTTCCCCACCATCCGTAAAGCCGTTAAGAAAATGGCTACCATCGACAAGATGACTACCGATGGTACATTTGACAACCTCTCAAAACGCGAGAAACTCCAAATCTCACGTCAACGTGCAAAACTCGAGAAGACCCTCGGTTCAATCGCCGACCTCAACCGTCTTCCCTCAGCATTGTTCGTTGTTGACGTGCTCAAAGAGCGCATCGCAGTAGCAGAGGCTAACCGTCTCGGAATTCCCGTGTTTGCAATGGTCGACACCAACTCTGACCCCTCAAACATCGATTTCGTTATTCCTTGCAACGACGACGCATCAAAATCAATCGAGCTCATCCTCGACACCGTATGCTCAGCAATGGCAGAAGGTCTCGAAGAACGCAAAGTTGAGAAAGTCGACAGCAAAGACGGCAAAGATGGCGAAGAAGAAGCTCCTCGTCGCGAACGTCGCCGCGCAGTAAAACGCAACGACAAGAACGCTGAAGAAGCTGCTACAGAAGCTCCCGCTGAAGAAGCTGCCGAATAATCACGGCTAATCTCAGCATACTGAAACACCGGCAAAGAGGGGTGAGGGATAACACCCCTCCCCCTCTGCGGCCGGATTTCATTGTTTTAAACCACTTATTTTTTTGAACCTCCCTAATTAAATATAATTATGGCAGTAACAATGGCTGAAATCACCAAGCTTCGCCACCTTACCAGCGCTGGCTTGATGGATTGCAAAAAAGCATTAGCCGAAACTAACGGCGACATCGAAGCCGCTGTGGAAATCCTCCGCAAAAAAGGTCAAGCTGTAGCAGCTAAACGTGAAGACCGCGTAGCATCAGAAGGTTGCGTTCTCGCTAAGAACGAAGGCAACTTCGCCGCTATCGTAGCTCTTCAATGCGAAACCGACTTCGTTGCTAAAAACGCAGGTTTCGTTGAACTCACCAAAAAGCTCCTCGACATCGCCGTTGCAAACCGTTGCAAATCGCTCGACGAACTCAAAGCCATTACCGTTGACGGCTTGACCGTTGCCGACCTCGTTATCGAAGAAGGCGGTAAAACCGGTGAAAAGACCGAACTCGGCGCTTACGAATATGTTGAAGCTCCCTCAACCACCTCTTACAACCACCTCGGCAACAAGCTCGCTA
>CAZDIC010000063.1:0-3469 GCA_964505395.1 uncultured Alistipes sp.
AGCTGTTGTGTCGGGCACACAGAGTGCATCGGCAGGTTCACCCTTCCGCTTCGGTTTGAAAGCCGGTGTTGCAATAAATGAATTGAAATTCAATGAGGATGCATTCTCGAGCTCTAACCGCGCAGGTTTCACCGGTGGTGTAACCGCTCAATTTATTGCTCCTATTCTTAACATAGGTTGCGATGCCTCAGTTATGTACACTCGTCGCAGTTCTTCAATCGATGCTGTGTACGATGAGGATGGTACGACATTGTTGTCAGATGCTATGAACAAGAACTCCGACTACATTGAAGTGCCTATCAACTTCCGTTGGAACATCAGCCTGCCCTTGGTTGGCAGTTTTGTTACTCCGTTCCTCGCAACCGGACCCGATTTCTCGTTCCTCTTGTCGAACAAGAGCATTAAGGGTTCGGTTGACGAAACCGTTAATGCATGGAAGAACAAGAGTTTCGATTTTGCGTGGAATTTCGGCGTAGGTTTGAAGTTTGTTGATAAAGTTGAGGTTTCTGCAATGTATGGTTTGGGTATCACCAGCAATGCTTCAAGCGACCAAGCTCTTTACGGCTCAAAACTTACAGATGGTAAGAACCGTGTGTGGACCATTACCGCCGCCTACCTCTTCTAACAAGCATTATCAGTTTTGCTTATTTGCCGTTAATGCGGCAGATAAATAGTCATAACAAGCCCTCGATTAGCGAGTTACAGTATCTGTAGCCGCAATTGAGGGCTTGCTTTTACACTGCGCATGGCACGAAGTAAAAGAAATTAAGCCGAAGCGTTAAGAAAATGCGTAGTTTGTAGTGAAAACCGCCATTCGCTTTTTGCTTGAGACGGAAAGTCATTTTAGGCTTATTAACATAAAATGAGGTTTATTGCACGGCCCGGTGTTGCGCTTCGGTCCTAAAAGTCTTATCTTTGCAATGTTAAAAATCGGCACAAGGTTTACACCCGGTGCCATTCATCTAAAAAAACAGAAAAACTTAACTAACGACATGACAAAATCATTAACTATACTGTTGATTGCTATTATCGCCGCTGCTGCCCCCATGCACGCCGACAATAAGCATCATGCCGTTAAATCGTCACATAGCACAAGTAGCAAGCACGTCGACAATGCCGACGCCACTTATGCATCAATTTCTAAAACAAACCCGTTTGAAATAGTTCCTGCCGCCGGCATGGAGCTGCTCGGCGATTTTGACGACAGCGAAACCGCAGCTATGGCCTCCGATATGATTTCGTTTGCAAAGAAATTTATCGGCACACGCTATGTGCGCGGCGGTAAGAGTCCCAAAGGTTTCGATTGCTCAGGCTTCACATCCTATGTGTTCAGCCAATTCGGATATTCACTCAGCGCATCATCTTCAGCACAATACGGCCAAGGCGAAAAGCTCAGCCGCGACGAAGTTAGTGCAGGCGACTTGCTGTTCTTCACCGGACGTAACTCACGCAGTGGAAATGTAGGCCATGTGGGCATCGCCATCAGCGCCGACCCCGTCAGCGGTGACATCACCTTTATCCACGCTGCCATCGGTGGTGGTATCCGCATCGACAAAACCTCCACCCCCTACTACGCAGCCCGTTATATCGGTGCTCGCCGCGTTCTCAAATAGAGCGCACCCCCAAAAAAGAACACGAATTCTAACTCACCAACCATATCACGAAAAAGGGCTCGCGCCATTAGTGGCGCGAGCCCTTTCGTTTGCTCCACGTTCTGCCTTATTTACAACGAGTCAGCCATATCATCATTCAACATCATTGCATTTAGGGCACCCGGCTCGAGAAGTCCGGGAGTGGCGTGGTTATTGGCCAGCAGATTTTTAGGGTTACTCGGTTGCGGGGGTGATGTCGGTAAAGTCATCGGCGCTGAGCCCTGTGATGGTGCAGTTGTTGGTGTTAATCTGAAGATCCTTGGCAGCCAAATAGGTGATGTTATCGCCCCAATTGAGAGTTACACCATTACCGTCTGATGTATTAGGCCATACATACAAATGGTGTGTACTGCCATCTGATAGGACATAGCGACACAACTTAGTATCTGAAATTGTAACGGTTGTAGGATACTGATATGCTCCATCGTTGCGGTTACCGATAACCAAAGCTCCGGCCGGAACCATATTACCCTGCCCCCATTCTTCGAGGTCATAATTAACTGACGGCGATTTCAAGCGTGTCACATACAGTGTTGAGCCGGTGATTGTAGCTTCACCACCACGCACGATTACGGCCTGATTATAAGTTTCGATGTCGCAATCTTTGATGGTCAACGTGCCGGGGACATTCAAAATCACACCGGTTGAATGCGTGTCGCTATTTGCGTCTAAGATTTGAGTACCCTCTAAGTTGATCACAACGCCGTAGTTGTCAGGGCTACCGGCATTGGTTCCGATGCCATAGTAGAGAGCTTTAAGAACCGAGTTCGACACATTAACTGTAGCATTCTCTCCGCCGACATAGATGCCGGAGCCTTTTTCCACGTTCAGTTTCACATTGTCGAGTGTCAGAGCGGCACCCTTGTTAACATAGAATGATGAATTGGTTTCCTGAACAATGTAATTCTTAACCGTACCGTTGCTAATCTTCACATTCGAGGATTCGGGCAAAGTGAGGTCGGGGAAAACTGTGGTAAATATCAAATTAAAATTATTCAGGTCAATCTCAACCGGCTCGCTACCGATTTCAAGGTCGGCAGGCATCAAAAAATCATCGGTAAGGGTGACTTTGCCACCATCCTTGAACGCCGCACGCACTTCAGCCTCTTGGGCCGACTCAACCGGCTGTAATGAATATTCGCCGAATTTTGAATCAATGTCAACAGTATAATCCACCGACTCGGTAAAGAAATTACCATAGATTCGGGTACGAGAGTTTTGTTTCACAGGAATATTTGTAAAAGTAGTTTCCTCACCCACGGTCGACCAATCAGCATTGCCAAATTGGAACGAGCAATCAACGGTAGCACCATCGGCATCGGCCAAGAACATATAGTTAGCCGCAATAAGATTATATGTTTCGTTATTAATAGTTAGCTTCCAACATTGCCAAGAAGTATATGTCGTTCCCCACATTGTATACTCATACTTATAGGTATATGCTGCCGGGGTAAAGGTTACATCCGTAAGGTCGGCAAGCGTACCATCAAAGTTCATCGTGGTATAAGCCTTCGTTGTGAAATTGGTGTACTCAATTTTATCCGAGCTATTAAGATAACCCGAATACGTTGAGCCGGTTGCCAATCCATAGTCAGAACTGTTTGTAAACACCTCAATCTTCGACAACGGACGATGCAGAGTCACTTCCTTTGTGCGCTCCGATGATGATACTGTTAAGGTTTCCGATGCAAAGAACGCATCGGCTGTAGCATCGTTTGCGCTACCATAATTAACCGTAATTTTCTTTTGCGCGGCATTGAAGGTGTAAGGCGATGTGGGAGCATCGGCCCAGAACACCACATTATATTCAGATCCTC
>CAZDIC010000063.1:3569-8264 GCA_964505395.1 uncultured Alistipes sp.
GTGTAAGGCGATGTGGGAGCATCGGCCCAGAACACCACATTATATTCAGATCCTCTCAACAGCTTCAACCTTACAGAGAAAGTCCCGTCGTCATTACGGCTGATTGATGTATCTTTACTTTTAGATTTCAGGCCTGAAGCCTTCAGTTCGGTTGGCTTGGACGTGTCATAAACCGCATATTGCAAACATGTGGCATACGTGCCCTTATCCAAGGAATCGGCACGCGATTGGATTGTGGAGGGGACATCCACGGTAAACAGCACCTCGACTTCATCGCCCGAGGCGGTGTCGGAGAGCATGGGTTCGTCGGCCGAGCAAGCGGTCAACCCACTCATGGCCGGCACAGAAACGGCCAGCGCAACAGGGTAATAGAGTAATTTATTCATTTCTATAAATTTAAGTTAGACAAAAAACAACCTCTTTTTATCTAAATTGACACTTTTTCCACTTTATAAAAGTTACTAATACCTAAATTTCAGAATGATTAATGAAATGATAGATGTAGAATCAACGGTGGAGCGGGGTGAATGGGGGCACCCGCCCCGCTCCACCGTTGATTTTCAAGGAACTAACTATTATTCCTTCGTTTATAAATCAGTTTTCATGATGTTATTCAACAACAGTCACCGGAGTGATGTCATCGTAACCTTCGGGCAGCTCGCCACCCTCAATGGTCAGGTTCTTAGTGTTAACCGAAACGCCGTTTGCAAAGGTGTTGCCTTCGCCCAAAGTGAGGAACACACCAATATCTTCCGATGCCTCGTTAGGCCAAATGTACATGGCACGCGGGCCATTGAAGGTGCAACCTGCAATGTTAACACGGGTGTAATATTGGTAAGCTCCGGAATTGCGGTTACCAATGGTCAAAGCTGCGTGAGCCACAGATGCACCATCCCTCCACGCCGTTGAATCATAAGAGGTGTCAAGTTTCTCAGCTGTGTAGTTCACAGTAGTACCAACGAGACTAATTTCACCACCACGGAGCAACAGACCTTGGTTCTGACCTGAAATCACACAGTTGTCGGCAGTAAATTCACAAGGAACATTTACATACACGCCATAAAGAGCATCAAATTGCGACTCTTCAATGTGAATTACCACGTTCCAATTCTTTGACGAACTTGCATTGGTTGCAATAGCGAAGTTACCTGTCGTCACAATTATGGAATTCTTCACTGTCAACGAAGCGGCATCGCCTTCAACATGGAGAGCCGTACCGACTACATCCATAGTTACACCATCGAGAGTAACATTAGCATCTCTCGAAACGGCAAAACATGCATTGGTTGCTCCAATTCCGTTATAAACGATGGTACCGTTTTTAAATGTAACATTCGAACCTTCGAGGAAGAACGATGAATGTGCACTTGTTACTGTCAGCGTTTTCTCATTCAAGTCGATAGTAACGGGTTCTGTGCCTGTCGACAACGAGTGAGTAATAGTCAGGTCATCTTCCAATTTATATTCGCCGCCATCGTATAATGCCTGTTCCAGAGCTGTCAATTCCTCGGTGTAAGGCAATCTGATATTCTTAAATTCAGGATCGATAGCAACCTGGTATGATACCGACTTGGTGAAGAAATCGCCATAGATAACGGTGCGCTGGTTTTTCTTAACCGGAATGTTACTGAATTCGAAAGCATCACACGGATCCTTAAATTCGCTTCCGTCTAAAAATCCATATTGGAATGAGCAATCAACCAATTCACCTGCGGCTTTGGTCAACACAAAGGCCGAACCGATGCTGTAGTAAACAGCTTCACCAACCTTAACCTCATCGAGTATCAAGGCATCACCGGAGGCTTGACCATAAAGAGCGGGAGCAAACTCAACCTCTTCAGCCGAATCGTCAGCCACCTCTTCGGCTATCAGGTCGAATGTATTGTAAACATTCAACTTCATGGTTGAAGCATCGGGACGGCTTTTAAGATTGTCGCGCGCATATTCATAGTCTTCTTTCGATGTTATGACGTTAATTTTGGCAAACGGACGACGCAGTGTCACCTTCTGGTCGGTGGTGTTATCGCTAACATTCAGGTCCTTAATCGTGGCATAGAATGCATCGCGATTTTCATCGTTCATGAAAGTTGAACTGTAGTCAACTTCTATCGTCTTTGCCTCCTCATTAAATGAGTAGGGAGCATCGGCGTTCTGCGCCCAGAAGATAATGTCGTAGTTGTAGTTCTTCAGCAGGCGCAGGGTAACGGTAGTGCCGCTCTTGTTAAACTCAGCATCTGTGCCGTCGACCACCATTTCATCTGTACCGGTCTTATACACGGCCCATTGCAACTGTTTTGCGTAATCGCCGGCATCATAGCTACGAGATTGGATTGTAGCCGGGGCCTCAACATTGAAGGTCACAACTACTTCATCACCTGATTGCGAGGAATCAAGGAGAATGTCATCACTTGAGCATGCTGCTAATGCGCATAGTGCCAATGCAGCAAAGCCATACATCACTTTTTTCATAATGATTTGATTTTTAGGGTTAATACTATATTTAGTGAATCAATTTCATGTTTGCTCAATTGAGAGCCGGTTGAGTGAATCAATTTCACGAGGTTAATTAATTGTTTGTTAAGGTTATTTGGTACTACTTTCGGCGGTTAGTTCCACCGCACATAAATATCATCGTCAAAAGCGGCATCAATGCCCACACTGCCGGAGCTTTGTGTGGTAAGGAATTTGCCCTCAACCACCGAGTATTGCCCCACGCCCAATGGCACGGTAATCACGGGTGTGGTGCCTCGATAGTCGCCAACGGAGCCATCGTCGTTGAGTTCATACACATCGACCACAGCCGACACCGACGATTCCTCACCGTTTACCATCACGTAGTCGAAGCCAACCAACGCCTTTTTATCGGTTATCTGCTGGATGCGGCCGGTAAACATCAAGCCGGTGGTGGCATCGGTCGGGCGCCAGGTGAATAGGTTGTAGACCGACGGCACAAACGAGGTGTAGCGCACACGAATCAGGTAGGCATTAAGGTCAACACTGCGGGCATCGCCACGAAGGTCGGCATCGTTCTCCAACTGCGCCGTTCTGCTCAACACCACCTGATCAATGAACCCCTCAAGGTCGTTGGTAATCAGTTCAAAACGGGCCAACGGGGAATAGAGGTGCATGGCAATTGTGGGGTGAGAGTCGCCCACAGTCTCCATGGTGAGGTCAACATCCTTAGTGCCGGCAAACACAATGCGATAATCGCTGTTGCCCACATAGTCGCCGGTGAGCGAGATGCCGCTGAAGTCGGTGGTATCATAGTAGAGGTCACCGAGATCGCTGTCGCCATAATCGGCCCACACACTGAGGCGCACCCGATTGAACGACAGCAGCAACTTAACTGTGGCAACATTGCTGAAGTCATATTCAGAGGCATCAATCACAAAATGTTCAAACGACGAGGTGTTGAGCGTACCGTTATCGTTAATGGGGTAGGCATTGATAACGAAGCGTTTCACATTTCGTGTGGCTCGCGAAATGTCATCATCGTCATCCTCATCACCGGTGACTACATCCAAGCCCGACACACGATAGGAGGCACCCCCCTTAGCATCGCTCTTCTCGGCCACGGAAAATGCTCGTGAGCTACCGTTATGCACCACCGTTGTCTGCGAGTATAGCGGGAACTCATTTTCGAAGGTCAGCTGCAGAGTTACCTCACATTTCGGCTCACAACAATCGTCGGGCTCCTCCCAGATGTTGCCACACGAGGTGGTCAACGCCAACACTGCTACCAGTGTCAACGCTGCGCGCATGCTGCGCCGGAACCGAGATGTGAAGCCACGTTTCATTGCTTACGTTTGTTGAAGTCGAAGTTGTAGGTTATCGAGACCGACAGTTTGTCGCACCCCACAAAAGCCTTGCGGAATTTAGTGAAGTTACGGCAGATGCATTTGCCGTCGACATAGTGCGAGAGGTCGATAGGGTCGCAGTCGCACGAATTTTGCGGGTAGCGGTCATACTTGTTGAGGTATGCACCGAACCCCACCGAGCACTCAAAGCCCCAGCGCTGCGAGCGTCCGAACCGCTTGCGATAGGTGAAGCTGACGCCGGCACCGCCCACAGGGCAGATGCGTTTGTGGGTTTGGTAGCGATAGTCGCCGCCAAAGGCCCAGTTGTAGTATGCAAAACCGATATGGGCACCAACGCCAAAGTGCTCCTCGGCGTCGATGAAATATTTGAATTCAGGTATAAAGGCAAAGATGCGGAACTTGGTGTCACGGCTGAAATAGTCCCAACACGAGTAATAAATCGGAAATTCAAAACTCCATTGCGGTGTAAATTCATATTCCACACCCACATTCACCATCGCCAAGGCCCAGCCAACGGCATTGGTTTTCAGTGTCAGCGTGGTTGGCAAATGTTTGGGAATATCCAAAGCGATGGACTCGGTTGCAGCACCGGCAACGTTGGCAACCGTGCCGATGTTCGACATAGATGCAGCAACGCTAACCGGAGCGGTTGGCACGGTTTCGGACGAGGCCGGCAGAGTGGCAAACGCACACACGAACACCGTCAACAACCGAAGCGTTGTTAACAGCGAGCCAAAAAGTGCATAGAGCAATGTGCAATAACGGATTTTGACGAAATGAACGAAATGTGAATCTCTACAGTTCAATGTTATCCGAGTAGAACTTTGGAGCAGTGGCTCCCGGAGAGAGAGGCCGTTCCTCGGTATTGTTATTAGAT
>CAZDIC010000064.1:0-8240 GCA_964505395.1 uncultured Alistipes sp.
TGTGGCATTTCGGCATGTGCGGGAATTTTTGTAAATTCGCAAGACCTAATCGAAACTTATAAACATTAAAACATAGAGTAAAAATTAATGAAACGACTCGCTTTGGTGTGTACCACACTGGCATGTTTGGCTTCGAATGTTGAGATGAAGGCAAACTGCCCCGACTCGGTGTGGTTATATTTATACACAACCGCTGCAAACGCAAATCATGATGGCCTGCATTGGGCTTGGTCGGCTGATGGTAAAACATGGCAAGTGCCTTATCCATCGCAAAAGTTAGTATCGTCAGACTATGGCATTTGGGGTGCTGAAAAACGAATGTTTTCACCCTATTCATTACGCGACAACAACGGTGTGTGGCATTTGTTGTGGGGCGTGAGCGAAACCGATTGCACTTTTGCACACTGCACTTCAACCGATTTAATCAATTGGAAACCTCAAAATTATCCGTTTCTGACCGCCGGGAACAATTGCTTGCTACCGGAAGCTACGATCGACGCTACTACCGGAGAGTATCTCGTGACTTGGCAGTCGGTGAATCATGGCGATACGGTTACCATTGGTGCGATGTCGCCTGACTTGATGCACTATTCATCGGCGCGTCAGCTTCCGGCAAATACACGTGTGAACAAGCGTGTTAACATCAAATCTGTCGCTGATGACGCCACAGGCGTTGTCTCGCAAATCTCACGCAATGAGCTTCAGCAGTTGATGAATAATGCTGCCGCCATTGAGTATAACAACGCGTTGTATTCGGAGAAACCTGCCGACGATGCCACTCGTTTTGCAGCGTTGAAACCGTTTAACGCAACATTGACTGCAACCGGAGAGCAGCGCAGCATATCACCGCTGTTGATGGGTATTTTCTTTGAAGATATTAGCCGTGCTGCCGATGGAGGCTTGTATGCCGAGTTGGTGCAGAATCGCGATTTCGAATATTCAGAGGCTGACCGCAATTGGCATGACCCGAAGTGGAATGCACGTCGCGCTTGGAGTGTGAAAGGCGAGGGTCTTAGCTTTGTGATTGATTCAGTTTTCCCCATCCATGCCAATAATGCCCACTATGCTGTTGTGACATCACAGGGCAATGGTGGCGCACTTTCTAACAGCGGTTTCTCGGGCATTGCACTGAAGAAGGGTGCAAAATATGATTTGTCGCTTTATGCCAACCGAGTGGCGGGCAAGGCGGGTAAATTCCGTGTGAGCCTGGTCGACACCACCGGTGTGGCTCTCTGTTCAACCACACTTTCGGCCGGCGCCGGTAAATGGAGCAAATTGACTGCAACGCTCACCCCATCGGCTTCGGCAGCGAAAGCTACATTGCAGATTGAGCCGTTGCAACAGGGCGATATCGCCTTTGACATGGTTTCGCTCTTCCCGCGCGACACATTCAAAGGTCGCAAAAACGGGTTGCGTCGCGATTTGGCCGACACTATCGCTGCGCTCAAACCTCGCTTCGTGCGTTTCCCCGGCGGATGTGTGTCGCACGGCGACGGCATCGGCAATATCTACCGTTGGAAGAACACCATCGGTGCTCTTGAAGCTCGTGTGCCGCAACGCAACATTTGGGGTTATCACCAAACTGCCGGCTTGGGCTATCATGAATATTTCCAATTTTGTGAGGATCTTGGTGCTGAACCGCTGCCGGTGGTAGCTGCCGGTGTGCCTTGCCAAAATTCATCGTGTGGCGGTGCCGGTCAGCAGGGTGGTATTCCTATGGCCGATATGCCTCAATATGTGCAGGACATCCTCGACTTGGTTGAGTATGCCAACGGCGATGCCAAAACAACAAAGTGGGGCGCAGAACGTGCCCGTAACGGTCACAAGGCACCGTTTAACTTGAAATATCTCGGTGTGGGCAACGAAGACCTTATCTCCGATGTGTTTGAAGAACGCTTTGAGATGATTTACAAGGCTTTGAAGGAGAAATATCCCGAAATCACCGTTATCGGCACTGTTGGCCCGTTCCACTCGGGTAGCGACTACGATGAAGGTTGGGACTTTGCCACTCGCCTGAATGTGCCTATTGTTGATGAGCACTACTATGAATCACCCTCATGGTTTGTGTATAATCAAGATTTCTATGACGGTTACGACCGTTCGAAACCTCATGTATATCTTGGTGAATATGCTTCGCAGGGCAACTATGTTTACAATGCGTTGGCTGAAGCTGCATATCTTTGCAGTGTGGAACGTAACGGTGATGTTGTGGAAATGACATCGTATGCTCCGCTGTTGGCCAAAGAGGGCCAGACAAACTGGAATCCCGATATGATTTATTTCACCAACACCGAGGTTAAACCCACGGTTAACTATCGAGTTCAACGCTTGTTTGGCGAGAATAGCGGTGTGTCGGTGCTCCCCACTCGTTTGCAGCCCGAGGCAGCGCAGTCAAAAGCTGTTACCGCTCGCATTGCTTCTTCGGTTGTTGTTGCCGACAACGGCGACTTGATTGTGAAGTTGGTAAATCTTCTTCCGGTGGAGGTAACTGTTGATTTGAACACGCCCGAGATTATGGCCGGCCTTAACGCCTCGCAGTCGGGCAGTGTTGTGAAAACTGTGTTGACCGGTGAGGCCACATCGCGTGAAGCTTCTTACACCGAGGAAATTCTCACCTCACTTCCGGCAGCGCAAACACTGCAACCTTATTCGTTCACAGTGCTTCGCATTCGCAAATAGACTTCAAAAACAAAACTTCAATAAAAAGCCCCGGCCGCGCATTGCGTGACCGGGGCTTTCCTTATCATGAGACTTTATGTGCGCTTATTCAGCGTCGAGGTAAATCAGTTTGTAGTTGCCCTGTTTGTTCAACTCTTTCATGAAGTTTTGAACGTCGGCAACGGTCATTGAGCGATATGTGGCTTCTGCACCGTTGAATGTGTCAACACCGTTGAGGAGTGTACCGGTCATGGCGTTCAACCATGCATCGTTTTTCTCGCGGTCTTCTTGGGCGTTCTTGATCATGTATTCAATCACTGTGGCAAGCTCATCATCGGTGATGTTGCTCTCCATGTTCTTGAATTCCTGAGCGATGAAATCAAACACTTGCTGCTTCATTTCGGGCTTCATGGGGAATACGCTCTGAATCATGGCGTTGTGGTCTTGGGCCACGCGCTGCATGTTTCCGCTTGCCCAGATTGAGTAAACGGCACCCATATCTTCACGCACTGTAGCCAACAAGCGTTTGGTCAGGATTTGACCGGCGATGTTTGCGGCTGCACGTGTTTTTGGAGTGTAGTCGATTTTGCCGTAGTCAAGCACTGCAACGAAGGTTTGCGGTGTCTGCATCGGTGCTGTGAAGCGGTTTTCGGCCGGGAGGTTAGCACGGATGCCGAGTGCCTTATTGTATTTGGGTGCTGTGGTTGCTTTGGCCTTGTTGGCGGGCAGTGTGGCAATGTATTGGGTCAACAACGGACGGAGAGCGTCCAAGTCAACGTTACCAACGAAGAAGAATGTGTAGTCGGCAGCGTTGGCGGTCATCTTGCGGGCAATCTCAACAGTTTGTTCGAGTGTAGCACCGTTTACGGCATCAACGCTCATGGCTTGACGACGAGGATTCTCATAGAGAGCCTTTGTCATGTCGCGGCTGAAGATGTACTGAGGATTGGTCTCCTGGTTCTTGATGATACCGGCGTATGATTTTTGGGTTGCCAAGAATTCGTCGGCGTTGTAGTTGAAGTTGGTGAAGTTCATGTAGATGAGCTCCATCAAGGTCTGAATGTCTTTCGGAGAGCTCTGTCCGGCAATTTCGCGCTCGTAGGTGTCGAAGCTGAGGCTGATGCCAACCTGTTTGCCTTGCAGATATTTGGTGAGATCCTTGTTGGTGTAATCACCGAGACCTGCGCTCTGAGCGGCAACCGGGAAGAAGATGAGTGAGTTGGCATAGCTGTCGGCAAACTCTGATGTGCCACCGATGGCTTGTGCGCTAAACAGAATTTCATCGGCCTTGAAGTCGGTGTGCTTAACCAAAACTTTCACGCCGTTTGAGAGGGTGAGCTCGGTGGCATCCCATTGGTCGTTATGCTTTTCGCTGACAATCTTACCGACTTTCGGCAGTGAGGGAATCAGCGGTTCGGCTTTCACTTCGTCAACAAATGCCTCGATATTCTCTGCGTCAACCTCTTTCATAGCTTGTGCCAGTGCCTCTTCGGTCGGGAGTGTTAAGCCCTCCTTCTCGGGTTGCATCAACAGAACCACGCGGTTGTTTTCGGTGACAAGCTGTTGCAGTGTTTGGTTGATTGCTTCAACGGGAATTTGATTTGCCAATGCGTTCATCATGTTGTATTCGGTTTCAATGCCTGTCATGGGCACATTGTCGATGAAGTGACGAACGATTTCGCGTGAATACTTCTCCGTTTCAACGTTGTTACGGTTGTTGTAAGCCAATTCCAAGCGCGAGAGATATTCGCTGCGAGCACGGTCATATTCCGAAGCGGTGAAGCCGCCACGTACGGCACGCAACAATTCGCGGTAAACACTCTTCAATGACGGCAAGATGTCGTCACCCTTCGAAACACCGCCAATTGAGAGGGCGTCGCAGGTAGAGGCATAAAGGAAGTCACCGTAGTTTGAGAAGGCTGCTGCAAACGGAGTGTCGGGATTGCTGCCCATTTCGTTGTAGCGATTTGAGAGCATGTTTGTCATCATGTCGGTGATGTAGTCGGTCATCATGTAGAGCAGACTGTTGCTCATCTCCTTCGGCAGCTGTTTACACTTGAAATAGATATTGAAGATTGAATATTGCTGCTCGGGGTCGCTACCGATGGCGTAGATTGTGCCTTCATTGTCGGGAACGCTTTCGTAGGTGCGCTCTTTAGCATTTTCGGGCATTGCAATCGGAGTAAACAGTTCTTTAATTTTTGCTTCGATGCGGTCTACATCAATATCACCTACAACGATGATGCCTTGTTGGTCGGGGCGATACCATGTTGCATAGTAGTCGCGCAGGGCCTGAGGTTCAAAGTTGTCAACCACCTCCATGGTGCCGATAGGCATGCGGTAGCCATACTTTGAGTTGGGATAAATCTTCGGAAGGAGGGTCTCCAAAATGCGCTGTTGACCCACATTGCGTGAGCGCCATTCTTCATGAATCACGCCACGTTCTTTGTTGATTTCTTCGGTTTCGAGAAGCAGGTTGTGCGACCAGTCGTGAAGAATCAACAAGCATGAGTCCTGCACGCTTTCGCGAGCGATGGGCACATTTGAAATGTTGTAAACGGTTTCGTCAACCGAGGTGTAAGCGTTCAGGTTCACACCAAACTTCACGCCGACGGTTTCCAACCATTGGATAACATTGTTGCCGGGGAAGTTTTTTGTGCCGTTGAAACACATGTGTTCCAGGAAGTGAGCCAATCCGCGCTGGTTGTCCTCTTCGAGAATTGAACCAACCTTTTGTGCGATGTAAAAATCCGCCTGTCCTTTCGGAGTTTCATTGTGACGGATGTAGTAAGTCAATCCGTTGTCGAGCACACCATGACGCACTTGGTCGTCGATTGGCAACGGTTGAGTCATTTGCTCCATTTGTGCCGAGGCGCCTAACGACACCATCCCAAACATCAAAAAGAGCACCTTTTTTAAAACTTTTCTCATGTGAAAAGAAATTTAGTTTATGTTTAGTTGTTTGTTTACAAGAGTATTTCTGTGAATTGGTATGATTGTGACGCACAAATATACTTCTATTTACCTACATTTTAGTTAAATGTTGGCTGTTAAGTTGCTGATTTTTGGTATTTTTAACCATGTGTTTAACCGAAGAGGCGGCGGAAGGCTTCCTCTACCTTGGTGACTTCAACAATCTCGAGGTTGAGCTTGCCGGTGTCGACACCTTTCAACGAGCCTTGCGGGATGATGATGGTTTCCATGCCCAGTTTCTCAGCTTCACGCACACGTTGCTCCATGCGAGTTACGGGGCGGATTTCTCCGCTCAAACCTACTTCACCGCTTAGGCAGATTCCGTGGGGTATTGCCATGTCGACGTTCGATGAGAGTATGGCTGCAATGACAGCCAAGTCGAGTGCCGGGTCGGCCACTTTCAGGCCACCGGCGATGTTCAGAAACACATCCTTTTGACCTAATTTAAAGCCAACGCGTTTTTCCAGCACTGCCAACAGCATGTTCATGCGTTTTGAGTCAAATCCGGTTACCGAGCGTTGTGGTGTGCCGTAGGCGGCACTGCTCACCAACGCTTGCGCCTCGATTAGCAGTGGACGGATTCCTTCGAGTGTTACACCGATGGCGCAACCCGACAGCGCTTCTTTGTCGCGACGCGACATCAGCATTTCCGAAGGATTGGTGACCTCTCTCAATCCGCGTTGACACATCTCGTAGATGCCAAGTTCCGATGTGTTGCCAAAACGGTTTTTTGTGGCGCGCAATATGCGGTACATGTATTGTCTGTCCCCCTCAAATTGTAAGACGGCGTCAACGATGTGCTCCAGCACTTTAGGCCCGGCCAGCGAGCCCTCTTTGTTGATGTGGCCTATGAGTATCACCGGGACATTCTCCTCTTTGGCGTAGCGCAACAGTTGTGCGGCACATTCACGCACTTGGCTAACGCTGCCGGCCGATGACTCTATTGCATCGGAGGCAATGGTTTGTATGGAGTCGACAATCACCAATTGTGGCTCAAGCGACTCAATGTGTTTGAATATGTTTTCGAGAGATGTTTCAGTGACAATGTAGCAGTTGTCGCTCATGCGACCGATGCGGTCGGCACGCAGTTTTATTTGCATTGCACTCTCTTCGCCCGATACATACAGTATTTTTCGCGACTTAATAGAAAGAATGTTTTGCAACACCAGGGTTGATTTGCCGATGCCCGGCTCACCACCGACAAGTACCATTGACCCGCTCACGAGCCCGCCACCGAGCACTCGGTTAAGCTCCTCCGACGGCATGTGAATGCGAGTTTCATCGGTTGCCTGAATCTCCGACACCTTTTGCGGCACACTCATCGTGGCTCGTGTTTTACCACTTGCAAACAGAGTTTTTTTCTGTGGTAACACTCTCTCCTCAACCATCGTATTCCATGCCCCACACGCCGGGCAACGACCTTCCCATTTGGGAGAGTCGGCGCCACACTCCGTGCAGAACCACATAGTTTTTTCTTTCAGTTTAGCCATCTTATTTTGCTCTGCGGCGAAATTCCGCCAATGTGATAGCGGTTGCTATTGAAACGTTTAACGACTCCACGGTGTCGCGGTGCTCGGGGTATGACGGAATGCGTATGCGTTGCGTAACCGTAGCCTCCACCTCGCGCGAGATGCCGTTCCCCTCGTTGCCCATCACCACAATGCCACCTTTAGTTAGCTCACCGGAGTAGATGTTGTCGCCATCGAGAAAAGTGCCATACACGGCTGCGTTTTTCCCGAGTTGCGCCAACACTTCGGGCAGGTTTACATAAATTACGTTCACTCTGGCCAATGACCCCATGGTTGATTGCACCACCTTGGGGCTATAAAGGTCAACCGTGTCGGTCGAAGCCAAGATGGTTGTTACCCCCATCCAATCGGCCACACGGATGATGGTGCCGAGGTTGCCGGGGTCTTGCACTCGGTCAAGCGCCAAAATCAGTTCATCGTTGGCCAATCGGGTTGGCACCGGTTTTGCTGCGGGTATTTTGCACACGGCCATAACACCCTGCGGCGTTGACAGCGATGACATACGTTCAATGTCGTCGCGACGTGCTATCTGCACTTGCGGTAGCCCTTTGGGCAATTGTGAGCCAAACTCCTCAACCCAGGCCGAGGTGGCGATAAGGTATTCAACCTCAAATAACGATGCCGAATCGAGCACCGAACGAGTGCCTTCAATCACGAATAGACCGGTTTCACGCCGATGACGACTCTGTTTGAGCGACGCTATCAGTTTACGGGTGGCTGCTGTTAGATTTTCTGACTGCATAATTTCTTTTAGTTCCCAAAGATACACATTTTTCCGTGGTTTTCTTCTGCGTTGCCCCCTCTGCCAACAAAATTTTTGCTAATTTTGCAGCATAATAGCAGCCGGGCGGTTCGTCGCGGGTTGGTGCGACACTTCGCACCGACATGAGGAAAGTCCGGGCAACATAGAGCGCCATGCTTTCTAACGGAAAGATGTGGGCGACTGCGTAGACAACGTGACAGAAAATTACCGCCCGATAAAAGGCGAGGGAGCCTGCCGTAAGGTTGGCGTTACCACCCCCCGGGTAAGGGTGAAAAGGTGGGGTAAGAGCCCACCGGATGCCTTCGTGAGTTGGCATG
>CAZDIC010000065.1:0-8164 GCA_964505395.1 uncultured Alistipes sp.
TAAGCCCATCACCAAGAAGCCTCTTGATGTACGTATGGGTAAAGGTAAAGGTAATCCCGAAGGATTCGTGGCATCAGTAACCCCGGGCCGCATGATCATCGAGATTGACGGCGTACCGTTTGATGTAGCGAAGGAAGCTCTTCGTTTGGGCGCACAAAAGTTGCCCGTAACCACCAAGTTTGTGGTAAGCAGAGATTATGATCCCAGTCAAAACGTGTAATTGAAAAGCAGCTATGAAGAAAGAAGAAATCAAAGAGCTCTCAACGGCCGACCTCAAGGAACGTTTGGCACAAATGGAGAAGGAATATCTCCAGGAGAAAGCCAACCACGCAGTAACACCCCTTGAAAATCCCGCCAAGATTACACTTGACCGCAAGATGATCGCTCGCGTTAAAACCGAGCTTCGTCAGCGCGAACTCAACAACAAGTAACCCCTTAGCACCAAACGAAAATGGAAGAAAAAAGAAATCTTAGAAAAGAGCGTGTCGGGGTTGTGTCGAGCAACAAGGGTGACAAGACTATCACCGTTACAGTGAAGTACAAAGAAAAGCACCCTATCTATGGTAAATTCATCAATAAGACGAAGAAGTACCATGCACACGATGAGAAAAACGAGTGTGAAGTTGGCGATACCGTGCGCTTAATGGAAACGCGTCCTCTTTCAAAAACAAAAAGATGGCGCTTAGTAGAAATCATCGAAAAAGTTAAGTAACCATGATACAGACCGAATCACGTTTAACCGTTGCTGATAACAGCGGAGCAAAAGAGGCACTGTGCATACACGTGCTTGGTGGCACAGGCCGCCGTTATGCTTCAGTAGGAGACATCATCGTTGTTTCTGTTAAAAGCGTAATTCCTTCATCAGACGTTAAGAAGGGCACTGTATCAAAGGCAGTGGTAGTGCGCACAAAGAAAGAAATCCGCCGCCCCGATGGCAGCTACATCCGCTTTGACGACAATGCGTGTGTGCTTTTGAACAATGCCGGTGAACTTCGTGGCACCCGTATCTTCGGCCCGGTAGCCCGTGAATTGCGTGCTACTAACATGAAGATCGTTTCTTTGGCACCTGAGGTACTTTAATAAGTAAATCAACAACAGTAACACAGCAAATCCCAATGAGCAAATTACATATCAAAAAGGGAGATACCGTTTACGTACTGACCGGAGAGGACAAAGGCCACCAAGGCCGTGTGCTTTCTGTTCAGGCAGCCAAGAACAGAGCAATCGTAGAGGGTATCAACATCGTGTCAAAGAGCACGAAGCCGACCGCCAAACATCCTCAAGGCGGAATCGTGAAGATGGAAGCCCCCATCAATTTGTCAAATCTCGCACTGCTCGACCCCAAGAGCGGCAAACCGACCCGTGTTGGTGTGCGCCTCAACGAGAAGGGTGAGAAAGTACGTTACTCTAAAAAATCAGGAGAGGAGATTAAGTAATGAGCAGCACAACTCTTAAACAACAGTACGAAGAGAAGATCTTGCCGGCATTGACCAAAGAATTCAACTACACAACTCCGATGCAGGTTCCCCGCCTGGTGAAGATTGTGATTAACGAAGGTTTGGGCGAAGCAACTCAAGATAAGAAGATCATCGAAACTGCCATCAACGAGTTAACCGCTATCACCGGTCAGAAGGCTGTAGCGACCCTCTCGAAGAAGGATATTTCAAACTTCAAGGTTCGTAAAAAAATGCCCATCGGTGCACGCGTAACCCTGCGTCGCGAGCGCATGTATGAATTCTTGGAACGTTTGGTGCGCGTGGCTCTGCCCCGTATCCGTGACTTCAAAGGTATCGAAGGCAAGCTTGATGGTCGTGGTAACTACACCCTTGGTATCACCGAGCAGATTATCTTCCCCGAAATCAATATCGACAGCATCAGCAAGCTGATGGGTATGAACATCACATTCGTAACCACAGCCAACACCGATGAAGAAGGCTACGCTTTGTTGAAGCACTTCGGCCTCCCCTTCAAAAACAAATAAGAAGCTGCCGTAAATCCACCGTTGATGCTTTCCGGAGCAAAAAAACATGTGAGGGCACAATAAAAGCGCGAAAATTCCGTTGCCTTTATGATGCCCTTATGTGGGAAATAGCTCCGGAGGGTATAAGCGGTAGAAAACGCAAACAACCAAAGGAAAAAGATAAAGACATGGCAAAAGAATCAATGAAAGCCCGTGAAGTAAAGCGTCAGAAGCTTGTGGCTAAGTTTGCCGCCAAGAAAGCAGCCCTCAAGGCAGCCGGCGACTACGAGGCACTTCAACTTCTGCCCAAAAACGCTTCATCGGTACGTCTTCACAATCGTTGCTCAATCACCGGTCGTCCGAAAGGCTACATGCGCCAATTCGGCATTTCACGTATCCAATTCCGTGAAATGGCATCAGCCGGATTGATTCCCGGAGTGAAGAAAGCAAGCTGGTAAACACCGGCACACCAACACAGAGTCTTTGCTATGCCCCCTACACGAAAGGAGTGGGGCAGGGTCCGCCGGGTAAGCCCATTCTGCGGGACCCCCCGGTAGGCAACCTCAAAGCGCCACGGCACAGCAAAGAGCCGGAAAATTAATTAACCGACAAAAAAAGAGAGTTATTAAATATTGTTGGGAGCTATCCCAATCAATTTAAAACCATTCAAATCAAAATGACTGATCCAATAGCAGATTATTTGACGAGATTGAGGAATGCAATCAAGGCTCAACACAGAGTTGTGGAGATTCCTGCCTCAAACTTGAAGAAAGAGATCACAAAGATTCTCTTTGAACAGGGCTACATCCTTAACTACAAATTTATCGACGGTGAAACCCCCGCCGGTGTTATTAAGGTTGCTCTGAAATATGATCCCCAGGATCGCGTAAATGCAATCAAGGGATTGAAACGCGCTTCCCGTCCGGGTTTGCGTCAGTACACGGGCTACAAGAACATGCCCCGCGTGTTAAATGGCTTAGGTATCGCTATCCTGTCAACCTCACAAGGCGTTATGACCAACAAAAAGGCAGCCGAGTTGAAGATTGGCGGTGAGGTTTTGTGTTACGTTTATTAATCTTGAAAGGAGGAAAACATTATGTCAAGAATAGGTAAAGCCCCCATTGAGATTCCCGCAGGCGTAACCGTAAACGTTAACAACAACGTTGTAACCGTAAAAGGCCCCAAAGGAGAACTTTCTCAAGCCGTTAACCCCGAGTTTGAAATCAAGGTTGAAGAAGGTCACATCCAAATCAACCGCCCCAGCGACGACCGCGAACACCGCGCACAACACGGTTTGTATCGTGCATTGGTACACAACATGGTTGTAGGCGTATCGACAGGCTATCGCAAAGAGATGGAATTAGTAGGTGTAGGATACCGTGCAGCATCAACCGGTCAGGTTCTCGAGCTCGCATTGGGTTATTCACACGCTATATATATCAAACTTCCCAACGAAGTTAAGGTTGAAGCAAAAACCGAGCGTAACAAGAACCCCCTTATTATCCTCGAAAGCGACGACAAACAACTTCTCGGTCAAGTTTGTGCCAAGATTCGTTCACTCCGCAAACCTGAACCTTACAAGGGTAAAGGTATTAAGTTCGTCGGTGAAGTAATTCGCCGCAAGTCAGGTAAAACGGCAGGTGCCAAATAAAAAGTAAACTAAGATGATCTCAAAGCAAGACAGAAGAAATAAGATCAAGGCGCGTATCCGCGGCAAAGTTTCAGGCACCGCAGTACGTCCCCGCATGACAGTGTTCCGTAGCAATAAGCAGATCTACGTGCAAGTAGTAAACGATGCAGAAGGCAAAACATTGGTTAGCGCTTCATCAAAAGGCATCGAAGAAGGCACAAAGATTGAAATCGCCGCTAAGGTAGGTAAAGCCATTGCAGAAAAGGCTATCGCAGCCGGTGTAACTGAAGTGGTGTTCGACCGTAACGGTTATCTTTTCCACGGACGAGTAAAATCATTGGCTGACGCAGCTCGCGAAGGCGGACTTAAATTTTAAACAATCATGGCAAAAAGAAATAATCGAGTAAAATCCACTAACGATATCGAATTGAAAGATCGTTTGGTTGCCATCAACCGCGTTACCAAAGTAACCAAAGGTGGACGCGCGTTCACCTTCGCAGCAATCGTTGTTGTAGGTAACGAAGATGGTATCGTAGGTTGGGGTCTCGGTAAGGCCAATGAGGTAACCGCAGCTATCGCCAAAGGTGTTGAAGCAGCAAAGAAAAACCTCATCCGCGTACCGGTTCACAAAGGCACCATCCCTCACGAACAATTTGCTAAATTTGGCGGTTCGAAAGTGTTGTTGAAGCCCGCTTCTCACGGTACCGGTGTTAAGGCCGGTGGTGCTATGCGCGCCGTGTTGGAGAGCGTAGGTATCACCGACGTGTTGGCTAAATCAAAAGGCTCTTCAAACCCCCACAACCTCGTAAAGGCTACAATCGCCGCATTGGATGAAATGCGTTCACCGGCACAGGTGGCACAAAACCGCGGCGTAAGCGTAAGCCAAGTGTTCAACGGTTAATCACAGTAAAAACATCGGAAAATGGCACAGATTAAAATCAAACAGGTTAAGAGCCGTATCGGAGCACCTGCAGTGCAAAAGCGCACTTTGGATGCACTCGGCCTCAAGAAGATGAATCACACTGTGGTGAAGGAAAACACTCCTTCGGTGCTTGGCATGGTAGCTCGTGTACATCACCTCGTTGAAGTGACTAACGCGTAAGCAAGGCCCGCCCAAGTGTGAATCGAACGCCAACGAGCCCAAGCCCCCACGGGGGACGGCGGCCGTGGCACCCTCTCTTTCACAGAAAAGAGAATAAAACAAAGTCAAAAACAGGATGAACAATATTGCCGAAGCCCGCGGGCTTGGCACAAGCAAGTGAGCTTCGGCATTTTTCCTCCTCTTTTAAAGTTAACAAACACAAGAAGATCTATATAAATTATGGACTTAAGTAATTTGAAACCTGCAGTGGGATCAACCACACGTGACACACGTGTAGGTCGTGGACCGGGTTCGGGTAAGGGTGGAACATCTACCCGCGGTCATAAGGGTGCGAAATCGCGCTCCGGCTACTCGCGAAAGATCGGATTTGAAGGTGGTCAGATGCCGTTGCAGCGTCGCCTCCCCAAATTCGGCTTTAAGAACATCAACCGCGTAGACTACAAAGTTGTGAATCTTGAAGCTATTGAGGCTTTGGCAGCAGCCAAGGAGCTGGAAAAGGTTGGTCTGGAGGAACTTCGTGCTGCCGGCTTGGTAGGCAAGAAGGATCTTGTGAAGATTCTCGGCAACGGTTCTATTTCTCGCAAACTCGAGGTAGAGGCCAACGCATTTTCAGCAACCGCCGAAAAAGCCATTGTTGAGGCCGGTGGTTCCATCAACAAAGTAAAGTAACTCGATGAAATTCATACAGACATTAAAGAATATCTGGACGATTCAGGAGCTGCGCGAGCGTCTGACAATTACAGTGCTTTTGGTGCTGGTTTATCGTCTGGGCTGTTACGTGGTTCTCCCCGGAATCAACCCCAATGACCTCGATGCACTGACATCATTCACCAACAAAAGTGGCTTGATGCAGCTTTTGGATATGTTCTCGGGAGGCGCATTCTCTCAAGCCTCAATCTTCGCGTTGGGTATCATGCCCTACATCACCGCATCAATTGTAATCCAGTTGGCAGGCATGGTTCTGCCCTCATTCCAAAAGATGCAACGTGAAGGCGAGAGCGGCCGTCAGAAACTCAACCAATACACGAGATATCTGACCGTCCTGATCCTGTTGGTACAGGGTCCCGCATATCTTTACAACCTCCGTGCCCAGGTGGTTAACGCCGGTGGCACCGTAGAGATGGGATTCTGGACCGTAGTGTTCCTTACGGTAATACTTGCAGCCGGTTCAATGTTCATTATGTGGCTCGGTGAGCGCATAACCGACAAAGGTATCGGAAACGGTATATCGTTTATCATCTTGGTGGGTATTATCGCCCGCTTGCCAATTGCCTTATTCTATGAGTTTACCAGCCGTCTGCCGGGATCGAATGGTTCTGAAGGTGGTCTGATTATGTTCATCGTTGAAATAGTGTTGCTGTTTGCCGTAACCATCGGTGCAGTTCTCTTGGTGCAAGGCACCCGCAAAGTGCCCGTGCAGTATGCAAAACGCATCGTAGGCAACAAACAGTATGGAGGTGCTCGCCAATACATTCCCTTGAAGGTGAATGCAGCCGGTGTGATGCCGATCATCTTTGCACAGGCAATTATGTTCATTCCTATCACACTTGCCGGATTTGGCGCTAAAGAGGGCTCAAGCGGCTTCTTTACCACCTTCGCCGACATTAACGGCTTTTGGTATAACTTCGTTTACTTCATCTTGATTGTAGCTTTCACCTACTTCTACACCGCCATCACAGTGCGCCCCACTCAGATGGCCGAAGAGATGAAACGCAACAACGGCTTTATCCCCGGTGTTAAACCCGGTAAGAAAACCGCCGACTATCTCGATTCAATCATGTCGCGCATCACACTGCCCGGCTCAATCTTCTTGGGCATCGTGGCTATCCTGCCGGCATTTGCACGTGTGTTTGGCATCAGCCAAAACTTCGCACAATTCTTCGGTGGCACATCGCTGCTGATTATGGTGGGCGTAGTTCTCGACACCTTGCAACAAATTGAATCGCATCTCATGATGCACCACTACGACGGCTTGATGAAAGACGGCAAAATCAAGGGCCGCACCACAGGCAGCGCCTACTAAACCTCGATTGAGAGTTAGTGCGGCTCAACACAACAGCGACATTCGCAATAAAAGAAACTTGAAATGATTTATTTGAAAACCCCGGCCGAAATCGAAAAAATGCAAAAGGCCGCCGACATCATCAGTCAAACGATGGGAGAGATGGCCAAATGGGTTAAGCCGGGCGTTACAACACACAAGATCGATTCCGTTGCCAAGGAGTTTATCCTTGACAACGGAGCTCGACCTGCTTGTTTGGGCTACGGCGGCTTCCCCGCAGCAGTTTGTATGGAAGTCAACGAAGTCGTAGTTCACGGATTCCCCTCAAACTACACCCTTCGCGAAGGCGACATCATCGGCCTCGACACAGTGGTGGAACTCGACGGCTACAACGCCGACATGTGTTACACCTTCCCCGTGGGCGAAATCGATGAAAAAGTGATGGCCCTGTTGCGCACCACCAAAGAATCGCTCTACAAAGGCATCGCAGCTTGCAAAGAGGGTAACCGCATCGGTGACATCGCCAACGCCGTTCAAACCTATGTTGAACCGAAAGGCTACACCGTTGTTAGGGAAATGTGTGGTCATGGCATCGGTAAAAAGATGCATGAAGATCCTGAAGTTCCGAATTACGGACGTCGTGGCACAGGCCCGTTGATTAAAAACGGCATGTGCATTTGCATTGAGCCGATGATAAATCTCGGCAGTCGCAACATCGTAATCGAAAGCGACGGTTGGACCTGTCGCACAAAAGACCGCAAACCGTCGGCACATTATGAACACACGGTTGCCATAACAGCCGGACAGACACGAGTGCTCACCACCTTCGACTACATTCAACAGGTGTTGGGCGAGAGATTTATCTAAGAGAGACACTAACACAAACGTAAACCTCAATTACATGGCAAAGCAGTCAGCTATCGAACAAGACGGCACTATCGTGGAGGCTCTTTCTAACGCAATGTTTCGCGTAGAATTGGAAAACGGACACGAAATCACAGCCCACATCTCGGGAAAAATGAGAATGCACTACATCAAAATTCTCCCGGGCGACAAAGTAAGGGTTGAGATGTCGCCGTATGACCTTTCAAAGGGCCGCATCGCGTTTCGCTACAAGTAACAACAATTTTCTAACTATAGTTATCCGACATTCTCATGAAAGTAAGAGCTTCAATCAAGAAGCGCACCCCGGAGGACAAAATCGTTCGTCGCAAGGGTCGCCTCTATGTGATCAACAAGAAAAATCCGAAAAACAAACAACGCCAAGGCTAATAGTTTAAAAGCGTGATAATCAGCTATTCCCAACAGGATATTAGCCCGTTTCACCGAAATGAGCTAATGGGGTGATATGCAACGATTTTCACATTTGCTCGAAAATTATTACTTTTGCAAAAAATTAGTGATATAATAAGTATTATATGGCAGTAAGAATCGTGGGAGTTGACCTCCCCCAGAACAAACGAGGCGAAA
>CAZDIC010000066.1:0-8120 GCA_964505395.1 uncultured Alistipes sp.
TGTTGGTGCCGATTGTGTTGGCGGTGGTGTTTGCCCCGCAGATAATGTCGTGTCGCAGGGCTGCCGAATGGCGAAGCTCCGACGGTGCTGTGTGGCACACATCATATCACATCGTGTATGCAGCACCGACCGATCTTACCGACTCAATCAATGCGGCATTTAATGCAATCGAGATGTCGCTTTCGCCATTTAATCCGGGCTCGCTAATCTCAAAAATTAATCGAAACGAGACCTCGGTTACCGATGCTTTAATCGACACGATTTTCTCGATTTCCACCTACGTGAATCGGGCCTCTAACGGACGTTTTGACCCTACGGTGTCGCCGCTTGTTGATCTTTGGGGCTTTGGCACCGACAAAAAAGCTCGTCAGCGCGCCGAGACCGATACCGCCGAGTTCACAGTCAGTCAGCAGTTGATTGATAGCGCACTCGCAATGGTGGGTATTTCCGATTGTCGCATCACCGACGGACGAATGATAAAAAAACATGCCGAGACCACATTTAACTTCAGCGCCGTTACCAAGGGGTATGGCTGCGACTATATTGCCGATATGTTTCGTCGCAACGGTGTGGAGAACTTTATGATTGAAGTTGGCGGCGAGGTGAATGTCAGCGGTCTAAACCCCGACGGCCGACAGTGGCACATTCAGATTGATGCACCCAACGCATCCGACCCATCGGCTCACGATGCTTTGCAGGTGATATCCATTACCGACCGAGGCATAGCCACATCGGGGAACTATCGTAATTTCCACACTTCCAAGCAGTATGGCCGTTTCGGGCATACCATCAACCCGACTACCGGTCGCCCGGCTGTTACAGATATCCTTTCTGCAACCGTTATTGCCCCCACAACCGGATGGGCCGATGCTTGGGCCACAGCGTGCATGGCTTCGACTGCCGATTCGGCTCTTGCCATGATTGAGCGCCAACCAAATGTGGAATGTTTGTTGGTTACAGTGGTAGGTGACAGCTTGCGTACCGTGACCTCTAACGGTTTCCCCACCGAAAAATGATGAATAATTGGTGGCCGAATAAGGCCATAGAATAGCTATGATACAAATCGGGGCTGTCATCACGACAGCCCCGACTCACGTTCCTTTAACCTTAAATCTAATACCCTGTAAAAAACACAGCGCTAATAGTAGCTTTGACATTTCAACGCCCGAGAGAGCTATCAGTTCACAATGATGTTACATTTAACCTATTTTAACCTGCGTGGCGCGACAAGTTATGGCCAAACGTTGTAACTTTATTCCCGAAAAAGTATCAGACGATTTATCAGTACCCCGATAGCCTGACTGTGATACCTTACATACATTTATCAAACTAATCGACTAAAAGATGAGAATACGCATTTTAGTTATTGACGACGAGGAATCTTATTGCGAGATTTTACAATATAACTTGGAGAAAGAGGGTTATGAAGTCGACACTGCCAACAGTGCCGAGGAGGCTTTGGCTCTCGACCTGTCGCTATATAACCTTATGATTGTGGATATAATGATGGAACGTTTGAGCGGATTTGATTTTGCGCGACGTGTGCGCAACAATCCCGCCATTGAAAATGTGCCAATTATATTCTGCTCGGCCTTAAACGGCGAGGATGAAACCGTTAAGGGCTTGAATATCGGTGCTGATGACTATATTACAAAGCCGTTTGCTATCGGTGAAGTGATTGCGCGTGTGCGTGCCGTGTTGCGTCGCACGCAAACCATGCCACAAATGATGTACACCTCAGCAAAGCAGGCCTACGAACCGGATATCACATTTAAAAACATGCGCATAAACCGCAATGAGAAACTTTGTTACATCAATGGCGTTGAGGTGCCGTTGAGTCGCAAGGAGTTCGATTTGTTGCTGTTTTTCCTGACACATCGCGAACGTATCCACTCACGCGAGGAGATTATGACACAGGTGTGGGGCAATGTGGAGGTTACAAATCGTGCTATCGACACTAATATCACCCGCTTGCGCAAGAAAATTGCTCCCTATGGTGAGAATATTGTGACTCGTTTGGGCTTCGGTTACGGCTTTAAGGCCGATTAATTTCGTTTCGCGTTAGCTCGGATAAAATCCTAAAATGACAGGGTGTTGACCTTGGGTGAATTGTATTACAGAATTATTACAAAATTGCTTCATTGAGCATGTGTAATCATAAGCGCATAACATATCAGTATCGTTTGTTTTTTGCGGCCTGCCTCTGCATTTGGCTTGTGGTGGGTGGTGTGGCCTATTTCGAATATCAGAACAAAAAACAGCATCTTACCGACTTGATAACCAATCGCGTGAGTTTCTCGGTGGGAAATATCTTTATGACTTACGACCGTGGGCGTGATATACGTCCGTTTATGGATTTTATGGAGGATGCGTTTGTCAACACCGAGTTTCAAGACCTTTCAATCCGCGTGTATGATGCCAAAACCGGAGAACTGATTGACGCAAGCGGTCCGGAACGCACAGTCATGCCCACGCAATTTGAGCATGAGGTGCAATATGAGACCCTCTACGATGGTTCGCGTGCCCAACGCATCAACTATGTAACTTTGCCGAACGGAGAAAAGATGTTTTACTGTGGACGGCGAGTGTCGGCTAACGGGCGGTTATTGGCTACCGCACATCTACCGTTAAATGAAAACATCGAGCAACGATTGGCGGTGCCACTGCCGTTTTGGCTAATTATCATCGGAGCGGGATTGTGTGGCACTGTGTTAGTGTTTATCATGGCTGCACATCAGGCCAAGAATGTGAAACTGCTTAACGATTTTGCCAAACGTGCCGCCGAGGACCGTAACTTTATCCCTAAGGACGATGATTTTCCAACGGATGAGATTGGCGAGATTTCCCGACAGATTGTTTCGATTTACAACTCGCGAATGCAGGCAAACCAGCGTCGTGAGCAGGAGCATATCATTGCGCTGAAAGCTACCGAGGAGAAAAACCAATCGAAGCGATTACTGACCGATAACATTAGCCATGAACTGAAAACGCCCATAGGCATTATCCGTGCGTATATCGACACTTTAATCGGGCAACCTGATATGTCGCACGACGACCAGATGCGTTTCTTTGCAAAAATCAAGCAGAATGTGGAGCGATTGGTGAGCATGACCACCAACCTGTCAACAATGACACGTTTGGAGGAGTCGGGCGAAACCATCCCGATGAAGAGCATCGACTTCCGACGTATGGTGGAGACATTTGTTGAAGACACCGTGTCGTCGGGCATATTGGGAGATATTGAATTTACGTGCAATTTGCCCGAACAGTGCAACGTGGTTGGCAATGAGGGATTGCTGCACTCGGTGCTCTCAAACTTGGTGAAGAACAGCATTGCTTACTCGCAGGGTTCCCATATCGGCATTGAACATGTATCGTCTGACGGTCAAAACCACACATTCGTGTTCTATGACGACGGCGTGGGGGTTGATGCTGCGCATTTGCCACACCTGTTCGACAGGTTTTATCGTGTTGATGCCGGCCGGTCGCGCAAAGCCGGTGGCACCGGTCTCGGTCTTGCCATCGTGCAAAGTTCGGTTGTAACAATGGGAGGCACCATTGAGGTGGATAACCGCAGTGAGGGTGGTTTGCAATTCACAATTACATTGCCCAAGGCTTCAGAGCCGATAGCATAGGGATTAGGTTGATGGTCATTGAGTGAGCCCGGCTCCGACAACTGTCACTTTGTGCTTATCTGTTTGAGAATTTCCGATACCAAATCGGGCGAATGAGGGTCAAGCCACACCACATCGTTGGTTTTCTTTAGCCAAGTCAGTTGTTTCTTGGCAAATACGCGTGTGTTTTTTTGAATACGTGCTATGGCTGTGTCAGCGTCCCATTCTCCATCGAATAGACGAAACATCTCCTTATAACCAACAGTGTTTAACGAGTTTAAGTTTCGCAGGGGATAGACGGCACGCGCTTCGGCTTCCAATCCATCTGCGACCATCATTTCCACGCGACGGTTAATGCGGTCGAAAAGTTCTTCTCGGTCGTAATTAAGGGCGAACTTCATTACTTTGAAGTCACGTTGCTTGCGTTGCCCCGTGCGTAGCGAGGAGTAAGGTTTTCCGGCCTCCATGCAAATTTCAATAGCGTGAACCACCCGTTTGTGGTTTGCCCGGTCAACCTCTGTGGCATACTGAGGGTCAAGTTGCTCCAACACTTTCAGTGCGCCCTCAATGCCTGATTCTTCATAGATTGAGTAAGCTTTGCGGCGCACCTCGTCGGAAATGGTGGGGAGGTCGTCGATTCCGTAAACCACAGCGTCGACATACATCATTGACCCGCCACACATTATAGCGTAGTCGCTTTTGGCAAAGAGTTGTGGCAACAGTTGCAACACATCGGTCTCAAATTGCGCGGCACTGTAGTAGTCGCCCAATTCCAAACAGCCTACAAAATGGTGAGGTACTGCGGCCAACTCTTCGGCGGTTGGTGCTGCCGTGCCGATAGGAATCTCCTTAAAAAGTTGGCGCGAATCGGCTGAGATGATTTCACATCCCAGCCGTTGCGCCAATGCTATGCTTAACGCTGTTTTCCCGCTACCGGTAGGGCCGGTAATCACGATTAGCGTTTTGTTGGTCATCCTATCAGTTTGAAGTGTGAGGGGATTATTGTTGCGCTACCAAGCGTGCAATTTCCACAATTACCTGCTGAGCTTTCTCCATTGACTGAATGGGCACAAATTCAAAGCGACCGTGGAAATTCAATCCGCCTGCAAAAATGTTGGGGCAGGGAAGGCCTTTAAATGAAAGCTGTGCACCGTCTGTTCCGCCACGGATAGGTTGCACTTTCGGAGTAACTCCGGCCAACTTCATTGCCTCTTCTGCGGTGTTGATAATGTGCATCACCGGCTCAATTTTCTCACGCATGTTGTAGTATTGGTCGGTGATTTCGATTGAAGCGCAGCCGGGGAACTCAGTGTTGGTTTTGCGCACCAAGTGTTCCAATTCTTTTTTGCGACGTTCGAAGCGGTCGCGGTCGTGGTCGCGGATGATGTAGGTCAGAGCAGTCTCCTCCACGCCTCCTTCGATGTGGATAAGGTGGTAGAAGCCTTCGTAGCCTTCGGTGTGTTCGGGAGTTTCCCAGCGGGGCAACATCAGAATGAATTGGTTGGCAATGCGGATTGAGTTCACCATTTTGCGTTTTGCGTATCCGGGGTGAACATTGCGTCCTTTAAATGACACTTTGGCAACGGCAGCGTTGAAATTCTCAAATTCCAATTCACCGACCTCACCGCCATCCATGGTGTAGGCCCAATCGGCACCAAATTGCTCAACATTGAATTTGTGGGCGCCTTGGCCAATCTCCTCATCGGGATTGAAGGCGATGCGGATTTTGCCATGTTTGATTTCGGGGTGCTCCTGAAGGTAAGCTACGGCTGAAATGATTTCAGCAACGCCGGCTTTGTCGTCGGCACCAAGCAGGGTGTTACCATCGGTTACGATGAGGTCTTCACCCTTGTGTTGCAACAGTTCGGGGAACTCTTCGGGGCGCAACACGATATCTTTCTCTTGATTCAATACAATGGCGCTGCCATCATAGTTGCTCACGATGCGTGGGTTAACATTTTTACCCGACATGTCGGGCGATGTGTCGAGGTGGGCGATGAAGCCTACTGTGGGCACTTCGCGGTCAATATTTGAGGGCAATGTGGCCATCAAATATCCATTGTCGTCGAGGGTTATTTCCTCCAAGCCCATGGCTTGCAACTCGCGTTCGAGTGCTTGAGCAAACACCATCTGACCCGGAGTTGAGGGGGTGAGGTTGGTTAACTCATCGCTCTGGGTGTCGAACTTCACATATTTTAGGAATCGATCTACTAAAGAAGTCATGTCAACAGATCTTAGGTTAAACAGTTGATTTATTTGCCTGCAAAGTTAATACATCCGACCGAATTTCATGCAGTTTCCACAGCTATTATTTTGTTAGATAGCAATAAACGCCCTCCCTTAAGCGTTATAAACTGAAGGAACACAGATTGCACGTAACAACGCCTCGTACCCTTAAAGTGAAGCAAAAGTCATGCATATCAATACTTTGTGTCGCCGTGGTCATGCTGACCATGGCGTTGCAGTCGTGCTCTCCAAAGAAGAATAACGCCGCTACACGCAATTATCAGGCGTTTATCACCCGATATAACATCCATTATAACGGTGATACCCACTATAAGGAGACGTTGAAGGAGATGGAGTCGGCCTATGAGGACGACTATTCCCGTTTGCTTTTCATCCATCCGGCTGAGGCTAAGGCCGATACAAAGGCTCCGCAGCCATCGGGCAACTTCGACCGCTCAATTGAAAAAGCTCAGAAAGCCATCCAACTTCGCTCAATAAAAAAGAAACCGAAAAAGAAAACCGGTAAGTCGGCCGACGCCGCCTACAAGGAGTGGATGAAACGTGATGAGTATAACCCGTTCCTCCACAACTCGTGGCTGATGATGGGGCGCAGCCAGTATAACAACGGCGATTTCCTTGGCGCGGCGTCAACATTTTTCTACATTTCGAAACATTTCACATGGTTGCCCAACACAGTTACCGAGTCGAAACTGTGGGAGGCGCGCTCATATTGCGCAATGGATTGGCTGTTTGAGGCTGAATCGATTCTTTCGCGTGTTAAGGATGAGCAGTTGACCAATAAAACCATCAAGAGCCTGTATTACACAACGTATGCCGACTACTACATGCGTTCGCAAGACTTCGACAAGGCCATCACGATGTTGGAAAAGGGCGTGAAATTGGTGTCGGGTACGCAAAAAATCCGATTGAATTTCCTGCTCGGACAACTTTATGCCCGCGTCGGTCGAAAAACTGATGCATATCAGGCATTTAAACGCGCCGGTGGCAACTCAAATGCCACATATCGCACACAATTCAATGCTCGCATAAAGCAGAGTGAGGTGTATGAGGGTGCCGATATTAAGCCGGAGGTTAATGCACTGAAACGCATGGTGAAATATGACCGCAACAAGGAATATCTCGACCAGGTGTACTATGCAATCGGCAACCTGTATTTGTCGCGTAAAGACACGGTTAATGCCATAGAAAATTATGAGCTTGCAGCGGCAAAATCCACACGTAACGGCATTGATAAGGCAATCTCTCAATTGACATTGGGCGGATTGTATTATGACTTGCATAAATATTCAAAAGCACAACCTTGTTATTCTGAGGCTATTCCGCAGATTCCAGACACATGGCCAAACTATAAGATGCTGAAGAAGCGTAGCGACCTGCTCGATGAACTTGCCGTGTACTCTCAGAATGTAGAATTGCAGGACTCATTGCTCACTTTAGCAGCCATGTCGCCTGATGAGCAACTTGCCGTGGTCAATAAAATTATTGATGCGCTGAAAAAGAAGGAAAAGGAGGAGGCTGCAGCTGCTGCTCGTGAAGAGGCGTTGGCCAATCGCGATGCCAATGGCCTTACTTCAACAAATACACAGACCTTCACAATGAACACAGGCGACGATTCGTGGTATTTCTATAACACTGCCACAAAGAATGCCGGTCGCACCGAGTTCCAAAAGAAGTGGGGTAGCCGTAAACTTGAGGATGATTGGCGTCGCCGCAATAAAACATCATTTAATTTCAACGACTTTAGCTCCGGTGAAAACGAAGAGGAGGAGGGAGAGGAAACCGCCGACAACGGTCAGCAAGCCAACGACTCAATCCCGGCAGTTGATGCCAAGGAGCAGGAGAAGGCCAACGATCCGCATTTCCCCGAATATTATTTGAAGCAAATTCCGAAGTCCGACGAGGAGAAGCAAACCGCCAACGATGTGATTCAGGAGGGCCTCTACAACATGGGTGTCATTTTGAAGGATAAGTTGGAGGATTTCTCGGCGGCCGAGGAGGAGTTTACCACTCTGTTGACGCGTTACCCCGACAATGTGTATCGTCTTGACACCTATTATAACCTGTATCTCATGTTCATGCGTGCCGGCAACACTGCAAGAGCCGAGGTTTATCGCTCGCTGATTCTGTCGGAGTTTGCCGATTCGAAATATGGCATGGCGATGAAGGACCCCGACTATGTGGGCAACTTGCGTCGCACGTTGGAAATGGAGAATGAGTATTACGACACCACTTTGCAGGCCTACTTCAATAATGAGAACC
>CAZDIC010000067.1:0-6024 GCA_964505395.1 uncultured Alistipes sp.
GTGATTAAAGCGAGCGGTTCTCACGCTTTAGCGTGGGCTGCTCTTGCTGCATCTTTATCTTTTGGTATCCTACGACCTTCAGCGAAAGATGCTGTGAATCAGTTCACGCTTTCGTGTGTAATAAAGAATGCCGATGAGAACTGCACCGACCTTAAAAACTCTAATAATGAAGTGTCCACATTGTAATTCTGAGATTGAACATGATTCCAGGTTCTGTAAATCATGTGGTAGAAAAGTGCGTGTGCACAGGTTTTGTTATTCCAAGGTGATAAAAGTGGTGACATCTTTGAAATCAATACTTTTGTCAATTGCTGTAGGTATTTGGGTACTTGTATTGCAAAATTGTGGAATTTTTCCTGCTAATAGAAACGTAAGAGTCACAAATGCTGTAGAGGCGAGCGTAAGTGGTTCGGTCGCAGTTGACAACACTGTTGATGTTAATCTCATGTCGATTAATGGCCATCGAGATGTGTTTTTCAATAATCCACTCGTAGGTGATAGAAATCGATATTATGTTATACCTGTGACAACAATAGAATAAGGAATGGATAAATTTGTTAAGTATTTGTTATTCGTCTTTGCAGGCATTCTCATAATTGCCATTACTATGACACCCGGGGCGCCAAAGACGGAGCCGAATGTTACCGGCGACAAATGGCAGACCGAACTATTGCAAGCATTAAATGCTCACTTGCCTTGCAAAATTGGGACAATTGGAAGTGTGGACTCAGTTCAATTATCGCGACATGCGCTGGTATACAACATGACGATTAAAGGTGATGCCAGAATCGACTCGGTATATGAAAATCATTACTATGAGTTTAAAACTATGATATTATATGCTATCACCGCTATGAATGGACAACGTGATTATGGAACGAAGTTTGCACATCTTTTAGAAGAGCACAATTGGGATCTAAAATTTCGCATCATTACGCCAAGTAAACATTCTCGTGAATGGACAGTTTCATCATCAGAGTTAGCTACATTTGTTGATTCGTATGGGAATAATCCTACGGCAGCTATGTATACAATCATTTGTATGCAAGCTAAGATAATGAGGCTGCAGCTGCCACTTAATTCTGATTTGGTCGGTAACATTCGAACAACGTCTCTTAATGCAATGTCGGCTATTTTCAGTGGCAGTGTCAATACTCTGACTGATATTCGATGTTCAGATAGTGATATTGAAGTTGACTATCGATTAAGTGAAAATGAGTTTTTACTCACTGATATAGATACCAATGTTTTTGATGCGCAGTTTGTTTGGGAGTTCACGTCTGCAATGGCAGAGAATGATGATTTTAGACACTTCTTAACATCATTGGCGATATCTCATTCAAATTTGGTACTGAATTTTAAGGGCGAAATTACGCAACACTGCTTGACGTTGCGTATACCGTATTATGTTATAAAAGAGAATTGCAATATTGCACAAAATAAATTTACTTAAAACTGATATGTTACAACAAGATTTTTTTGCGAGAATCATGTGGAATGTGATATTGGGTGTTATGTTCGCTTCAGCACTTAGTAAAATGGCATCGTATAACAATCGTGAGGTATCGCCCCAAAAACATGGTGTGATGAAGGCTTTTGGGTGCGTGTTTGCTGTGCTAAGTTGTTGGTTATCAGTTATCCTTGTGATGGGGATACGAGAAATTACATTCCCAACATTAATGCAGTCGCCCGATTTCCCGCGTTACGTCGGGGCCGATACATTGAGATCGAGTATCCCAACACCAAGTCAGTATGGCGCAATCCAATGTTCTATAGCCATTTTCGATTTCATGGGACTATCTGCGTATTTTTTACTTTATAAGAGTTCCAATAGTAGATGGTATGTTAAAATCGGTAAGTTTGTAACCGGTTGGTTGTTAATGACGTGCTACGCTTTAGCAGCAAAAGTTTATACGTTCTACGCTTTAGCTGCACAACTTTATATCTCGTTGATTATTTTTGTCGCATTGTGGCTAATCATAGTGTTACGAATAAATTTTATAAATAAACGCAAGCGTCGGGAATCGCTCGTAATTAGTTCTGATTCCAATGCTACAAGTAATGTGACGGCTCACAGTGATAACATAACGGCTCACAGTGATGTGGTAGAGCGTGCCAATAAAGGTGATAACTTTGCTCCGGCAGAATCAGAAGTCGCAGATTCGATACAAACCAAAAATATGGTAGAATCGGATTTAGATGTATGCAAAAGTGAACTATACACAAAATACAAGGAAGACGCTATGTGTAAAACCATCTATTGTAAACATTGTGGTAAACAGATAGACGTAAATTCTACATTCTGTCGTTATTGTGGCACTTCAGTCAGTACAGGCAGAGTTTGAGGTCTTCTGAAACTATAATATCAATGGGATTGAATAATCTAAATTAATACAAATGTTGCATTAAGCCTTTAGTTATAACTGCCTGGCTTTTTTATTCGAAATAAGTTGTATCCAGTTTGTATTTATATTGGCGCAAATCATTAAAGAAGTAGTTGTCATGTGATTTGCGCCAATCTGTATGAATCGCGTGTTCGGTGGGTACAAATGAACTTTGGGTTGATTGAATAATGTGACAGGCACTGGGTTAAACTCTTGCCTGACCGATATGAAGTGTAACTAACTGATTTTTATATGGCTCAGTGTTTGTTTTGTTCAGTATAATCAGCTAATTTTGCGAATAGAAACCGAGGTTTCCGAAACCGAGGTTTCTATTCTAATAATTTGAGCATGAAATTCTACGATAGAACAGAAGAGATTGCAACTCTTCAAAATGTTAGATGCACAAAACACCGAGCAGAGTAAAACACTTCTGCTCGGTGTTGTATTTTCAATGCCGGCGTAGCTGTCGGAAATGGGATTGCAAAATTTAAAAGTAGGGGGTGACTCGGTTAAATTCGCGGTAGGATGGCCTCATTCGCGTTTATGCCGAGAGTGCAATTCAAAATCGGTTCCCGGAGCGGTGATGGGGTGGAGGGGGATTACATTTGGGTGTAGTCCTTGGCGAGGCCTCCGGCACCGGTTTCTTTGTAGAGCGAGGGGAGGTCGTGGCCGGTTTCCTTCATCACGGTTACGAGTTTGTCGAACGACACGCGGTGTACGCCGTCGGAGAGCGAGGCGTAGATGTTGGCGTCGAGGGCGCGTGCTGCCGCGTAGGCATTGCGTTCGATGCAGGGGATCTGTACCAGGCCGCACACCGGGTCGCAGGTCATGCCGAGGTGGTGTTCCAAGCCCATTTCTGCGGCATATTCAATTTGTGCCGGGCTGCCGCCAAACAGTTGTATGGCAGCAGCTGCCGCCATGGCACACGCCACGCCAACTTCACCTTGGCATCCCACTTCGGCTCCCGAAATGCTGGCGTTCTGTTTTACGATGTTGCCGATTAGTCCGGCTGTGGCTAATGCGCGCAAAATGCGTGTTTCCTGCACTGCGCGGCTTTTCCAGATGTGGTAGAGCACACCGGGCAACACTCCGCACGACCCGCAGGTGGGCGCGGTGACTATAATGCCTCCCGATGCATTTTCTTCGCTAACGGCAAGGGCGTAGGAGAAGGTTAATCCGCGTGATTTCAAGTTGTCGCGATAGCCGGTGGCTTTTACATAATATTGTGCAGCCTTGCGGCGCAGGTTAAGCGGGCCCGGCAGACGGCCTTCGCGGGCGATGCCACGTTCCACAGCGTCTTTCATTGCCTCCCAAACCTTGTGGAGGTAGTCCCAAATCTCAGGCCCTTCACACTCCTCAACATACTCCCAATAACACTTTCCGGTGCGCTCGCAGTAGTCGAGAATGTCGGTGAGTTTATCCATAGGATAGATGTCGCGCGATGTTTCCACCTCGTCGCCTTCAATCTCGATGGCCCCACCGCCAACGCTATACACTGTCATCTCAAACAGCAGTTCGCCGGCGTGGTTGAGCGAGCGGAGCTTCATGCCGTTAGGGTGGTAGGGCAGGAAAATCTCCGGTTTCCAGGTGATGATGAGCGGTTTTCCGGCACCGGAGAACACATCCTCAATGGCAACGTCGGTCATGTGCCCCTTGCCGGTTGCGGCCAAACTGCCGTAGAGCACCACCTCGTAGGAGGCTGCGCCCTCGGGAACACGTTTCAAAAATACCTCTGCTGCCTTGCGCGGCCCCATAGTGTGGCTCGACGATGGCCCTGTGCCAATGCGATATATCTCGGTTATCGATTTCATCTTTATTCCTATTTTTCTCCTTTCGTGGAGCTAACTCTCTATCACCTTGCAAAATTACAAAATCGTTCCGAATATGGAAAATCCAATCTCCCCATGCCACCGCCTTTGGCGTTTGTGGTGTGGAGTTTAGCAGGTTAGGAGGTAGTCATAGACCGGGCGGATAGCTATGTTGCATCCGTTCACGGTCACGTCGTCATATTGGTGATCGGTTAGAAGCAGCAGATTTGTACACCCCGTTTTTTTTGCGGCCAACAACAAACCTGCAATTTCTCGTTTACGAGTTTTATCGGAGGAAATGTCGTAGGACACTTGCACTGCTAATTGAGCTACGTTGCCGCGGCACACTACGAAATCACATTCACCACCACGTTCGCTGTAATAATATATGTCGTATCCGTGATTGCGATACCTGCGAAGCAATTCCAAATAAACAACCGTTTCAAGTCGCCATCCGAGATTCTGCCCGGCAAAGGCATCAACACGGTTATTCATCAATGCTACATCAACGGGAAAGACCTTTTCGCCGGATATCCGTTGGCGACTTTTGGCCGAGTATTTATGAAGTCCTATGAGCAGATATGCTTGTTTAAGATACGCTACATAGTTTTGGAGCGTGTGTGGCGATTTGATACCAAAGGTTTCCTGCAGCGACTTGTCGGATACTATTGTAGGCGCAATGTTTAGTAGGTGATTCGCAAGTTGTTCAAACGTGGTGGTGTGCACTATTTTAAATCGTTGCACAATGTCGCGTGTGATTATATTGTCAACGAGTTCACCCACATAATCGCGTGTATCGGTCAGTAACTGTAGTTCAGGGAATCCACCGATGGTTAGATATTCATCAAAGGCGGCTCTTCGAGCTGCAATAGCCCGGGTTGATTGTGTTTGTGTATCAACCGTTTTATAGTCGCAGTATTCCGCGAATGAAAAAGGGTAGAGCGCTATTGAATGGTGTCGCCCGGTGAGGTGTGTTGCCAGTTCACCACTAAGTAACTTTGCATTTGAACCGGTGATTACAATGTGCATCTGTTTACGTAACAGTCGATTAACAAACAGATACCACTCTCTGATATTTTGGATTTCGTCGATAAACAGGTGATTGAAATCTCCATATATTTTGTAGAGTACCTCCAACACATCGTTCAAGTCGTCGGCAGTGAGTTTTGCCAAACGTTCATCGTCGAAATTGACATAGGCATATTTCACCCCACTTCGTTGCAGTGCATTGAAACATAACGTTGATTTGCCACTGTGACGAACTCCGATAACAACTTGTGCCTGAGGACTATCCAGCTCAATTTTGTCTTCTTCCATACGCCGACAGTAGCGTGTGGATTGCTTAAGCGATAACTCCTCGGCTTGGTCGGTCAGTATTAATTCAAGAACTCGTTTATCCATTTTTCGGCTTGTGCCCATTTTTTCATTGGTTTTACGATTTGTTTTTTTGTATTCTCGCGTCTGCAAAGATACAAAAAAAATGGTAGACTGCACTATTTTACACATTTTGCCATAGTCAGACTGCACTATTTTACACATTTCGGTATGGTCAGACTGCACTATTTTGCAAATTCGGGCATGGAAGGCCCGCAACTCTGCACACGGATTGGTCTGATTCGGGGCATGGATTTAGCAGGTGGCCGTATGTGTTTTTGACGGCGTGGACGCGGGAAATGGTAAAAATTTTGTATATTTGTGCAGATAAATCATTCTATAAAAGTTTAATAATTACAATAATCGTTATTACATGAAGAATTTTGAGATGTCGGGACATCGTATCATGAAGTCATCACACTGTGAGGATATGGTCGGCAACAGTGCCGTGAAGTCCG
>CAZDIC010000067.1:6124-8004 GCA_964505395.1 uncultured Alistipes sp.
AGTGCCGTGAAGTCCGGCGATAGCGTTATGACGTTAAGTCATAGCTTGTTGAAGCCGTTGGCTGTGGCCGCGTGCGCCGTTTTGGCTTGCAGTGGCGCTTCGGCCTACGAGACTCCGACTATGGGTTGGAGTTCGTGGAACACTTATGGCTGCAATATTAGTGAGCAACTGATTAAGGCACAGGCCGATGCGATGGTGTCGACCGGTCTCAAGGATGCCGGTTATCAATACATTAACATCGACGACGGCATGTTTGCCGGTCGTGATGATGCCGGAAATTTGAAAATCAACACTTCGCGTTTTCCCAACGGATTGAAGCCGGTGGTCGACTATATTCACAGCAAAGGTTTAAAGGCCGGTTCATATTCCGATGCCGGATATAACACATGTGCCTCATATTTTGGCGGAGATGTGCTCGGTAAGGGCACCGGCCTGTATGAGCACGACCAGCAGGATATCGACTTTATGTTTAAGGATACCGGTTTCGACTTCATCAAGGTGGATTTCTGTGGCGGTTCTCCCGGCCATAACGAGGATAAACTCGACCTGGATGAGCAGGAACGTTACACGGCCATTCATCAGGCAATGGTGAATACCGGAATTGATGGTTTGCGTCTCAATGTGTGTCGTTGGGATTACCCCGGCACATGGGTTGAAAATGTGGCAACCTCGTGGCGCATCAGTCAGGACATCTACCTCGGATGGGCATCGGTTAGAGATATCATCGGTCAAACGCTCTACCTGTCGGCCTATGCAACCGAAGGTCGTTTCAACGATATGGATATGCTTGAGGTTGGCCGTGGCTTATCGGGCGAGGAGGATAAAACTCACTTCGGCATGTGGTGCATGTTGAGTTCTCCGTTGCTGATGGGCTGCGACCTCACCACAATCAAGGATGAGACAGTGGCCTTGGTAACTAACCGCGAGTTGCTGGCATTAAACCAGGACCCGTTGGCACTGCAAGCCTATGTGGTTAACCGTGAAGATGATGTGTATCTGTTGGTGAAGGATGTGGAGACACTTCGTGGCACCACTCGTGCCATTGCTGTGTATAATTTGGCAAATACAGCCGGTTCGATGACCGTGAATTTCCGTGATGTCGACCTCGGTGGCACCGTTGCCGTGCGCGACCTGTTTGAACAGCAAGATTTGGGCGACTACACCGGCAGTTTCACAGTTGATGTCCCTGCTCACGGCACGCGCATCTATAAGTTGACAGCCGAAAATCGCTATGAGCGTTCGGTTTATGAAGCCGAAACAGCATGGATTTCCGACTATCAGGAATTGGATAACAATCAGTTGGTAGAGACCGGCGTGTATGAGGAGGGTGAAGGCTTCTCGGGTGGCGCAAAAGCCGGATGGCTTGGCCGAAAGGCCAACAACGATCTCCAATGGCGCGATGTGTACTCTGAAAACGGTGGCGACTACACCATGAGCATCGCTTTCATTTCAGGCGAAGACCGTGTGATAAATGTCGACGTTAACGGCGAAACCGTCACTTCGTTCACCGGCAACTCGGGCGGCTGGAGCACAGTGGCCACAAAGGAGATTCCCGTGACCTTGAAACCGGGCGTGAATGTGGTTCGTTTGTGGAACGACAGCGCGTGGATGCCCGACATTGACTGCATGAAACTGTTAAGCCCCGATGCCATCACTCCGGTGCTCAAAAATGCCGATAAATCAACCGTTGATGTTTACACCATCTCCGGCATTTTGGTTGCCAAAAATCTGCAGGCCGAGAGTGCAACTCCCGACACCCTTCGCAACACCCTCGCCCCCGGCATCTATGTTGTCAACGGCGAAAAAATCGAACTGTAACCCCACTTCCCCCGCATACCGAGAGGCTGCGCCAATTCACGTCGGCGCAGCCTCCGTTTGTT
>CAZDIC010000068.1:0-2239 GCA_964505395.1 uncultured Alistipes sp.
CCGGGAGTGAAAGCCGAGGAGTAGTTGGTGGCATAAAGGTCGGGAAGCCCCATCACATGGGAAAATTCATGGCAGAAGGTACCGATACCTTCAAGTGTGTCGTCCATCTTGCGCTCGTTTGAACAAGCGTAGTGGTCAAGACGCACACCATCGAAGGTGTAAATTTGCGATGTAATGTCGGAGATGTCGTCGGAATGTGGCCACACGGTTTCTTCACTGGCGCCAAGATTCTCACCATATCCGGCATAAAAGAGGTAAACATTGTCGATAACGCCATTTTGGTCACGGTCATATAGCGTGAAATCCACCTTATCATCGAGTTGCTGACACGCCTCCACAGCCATCATATAGGCAAATTCATCATCACCGTTTTTGTCGTTAGCGCCATAATAAGCCATGTCGTGCGACAAAGTTATCGGGCCGTAGACATCAAACTGCGGAGTGAATTGGCCGCATGAATTGTCAATAAACCAATCGGCAGCACTACCGGTGGCACCATTGTCGGCATACGCGCGTTGATTCAACATATTGTTGAAGGTTTCGGCCGGGTTGGCCACTTTGAATTTCTCGTCTTGATACTCCACAAGCACCACAATAGCACGCTGCTCGCCCTGCGAGGGGAAATTGCCTATCAGTTCGGAAGTCTCTTTCGAGCGCTGCGCAACTCGACGTGAACCGGAAGCATTACGTTGCGATTCCAAGGCCGACAACACCGATTGACGGTCGAGCCCGGCAACAAACCGACGTTCACTGTCGCCACGGAGCGCCAACGGAGTAACTTTTGTGGCCGATACCTCATAACCACCGGTAGCATCGAGGGTCGCGTATCTAAAAAAACCGGAGCTGTCGAGGTCGATCACCTGATTATCTTCCGACATCCAATAATGACCCGATTCATCGCCCACGAGCCTCACATTCAGCTCGGTGCCATCGGGCATAACTCGTTTTATAAGCCCCGGATAGGCCGGAATAGCCGACACCGAAAGCGTTGATAATGCAATGAATGATGATATTATAACATTTCTAAATTGGCTCATAGACTAAGTGTAGTTTTCGAGGTGTAACAATCCTTTGCAATACATGCGATGCCACATATATCGCAAAAGTATATAATTCAAACGAAAATACAATTAATCTACATTAAGAAATTTCGCCTTAAAACTAAAAAATATTGATTCACCTGCGGTGCTGTTAGGGGCAACTGCGGGCTATTTCACCCGCCGACGGAGGTTGCTTAATGTTTGAGGCGTGATGTTGAGATACGATGCAATGTATTTTAGCGGGATGAGGTTCACCATCCATTTCGGCCTCATTCTCAAAAAGTTGGAGTAACGCGACATGGCATCACCGCGCCCGAGGAAGGTGTAACGGCGTTCCAGCACATACAGTCCGTCAATAAAGAAATAGCTCACCCACTCGGCCCACTCGTGCGATTGGTGAATCAGTGAATAAAGCACACTCTTATTCACTACATAGAGATCGGCACTTGTCAGCGCCTCAATCGAGGCTATTGCAGGCAGATTTTGCGCCAAGGAGAACATCGAGGCAACAGGGTCGCCGGAATAGGCAAACCAACGCGTATCCTCCCCGCCATCGCCATCGTCGGCAAAATTGCGAAACACACCGCTGCGAATCAGAAAAATCTCATTGCAAACGGAGCCTTCACGCACAATTACTTCACCCTTCTTGACATGACGTTCGGTGACCCTTGCAGCTAACAGCGCAATTGCCTCATCGCTCATGGGATGTACCAAACGCACAATCTCATCTAACGTGTATTTTGGTGCTACCAGTTCTGTGTTCATGGTTGACGTTTTTTGGAATATCTTGTTTGTTGTCAATGAAATCTCAGGCAGATTGTATCTGAAATCTCGGTTTACTTGTTTTGGGAATGACATGCAAAGATAACTAAAAAAGTTACACAAGCAACACTCTTTTTAATTAATTTTCTACTACAATTTTAGTATTCATCTTTTATTCAGCATTTACTCGCAATTACATAGCTTCGTCGGCACATCGCTGCAACACCTGCCTACATGCCGATTGGTTGGCTGTGTTACAGAAAAGCCGTAACTTTGCAAGCCGAAAGCCGTGACGGCATAGGAAATAACGAGGGAGGGATTGGGAATTAGCTTATTGTATATACAAAATATATGTGGATTATATGCGCTCTATGCTCGGCTCTCGGGCTGGGATTTTATGATGTAATGAAAAAACTGTCGTTGCGCGACAACAACGT
>CAZDIC010000068.1:2339-7825 GCA_964505395.1 uncultured Alistipes sp.
TTGTTGGTGTTTGGCGAACGACTTAACCTGCTGCAATGGGCCGGTATCCTTTTGGGATTTACATCGCTCTACTTCATCAGCCGCATAGGAGCTAAAGAGGGGTTCTCAATGAAAAGCAGCCGTTGGCTCTGGATGGCTATCGGTGCCACGGCGTTGGGCGCAGTCAGCGCACTCTACGACAAATTTCTGATGCTCACCTACAAACCGTTGGAGGTGCAAGCTTGGTACTCGCTCTATCAACTAATCATTATGAGCGCTATTGTGGCGGTGTTGCGACGTTGCAGCGGGTCATCAACTCCGTTTAAATGGCGTTGGACCATCATCGGCATTTCAGTGTTTCTCACCGCTGCCGACATCGCTTACTTCTACTCGCTCTCGCTTCCCGGCTCTATGATTGCGGTCATCTCGATGATTCGCCGCGGTAGTGTGTTGGTATCGTTTGCCTACGGAGTGTTGATTCTGCATGAGAAGAATGTAAAGGCTAAATTGATTGACCTATCGGTGCTCTTGCTGTCGCTCGTACTCCTCATTCTCGGTTCTTAAACTACCATGGCACAAGCCGTTACCAACCGACGCGCTGCCACTTGCACAAAAAAACAGGGTGAGATGGCGTCACGCCCTCTCACCCCTCGCGAAATGTATATAGAAATGCTATACTGAGTATTGTCTTTTCTTGCATTCAATTCGAGACGTGGCAAATGTACATTATTAATCGTGATAAGTCAATCACGATTCTTCCAAAAAGCATAATATTTTGTACACTCCGCGTAGCTGTTTAATCACAAAACATTCAATTTTCGTCGGCTAAGCGCAGACTTTCCATCTCCAACCAAACAGAAAAGCCCCACGGGAACCTGTGCCGACATCATGCTGTCGGGATGGCTACCGTGGGGCGATTTTATTTAAATCTATATGATATAGGTTTGCAACAGTGCGCCGACGATTAGTGTGTCAGCCGTGCACAAACCATTTCGCTTCGTTGACGATTACTTTGACGTTGACGATTACTTGGTCAGCGGAGAGTAATCTTTCGAATAGCGGAACATCTGGGGCAGATAATCCTCGGTGTAGCTGATCTTCACGTCGGTTATGTTGCCCGCTTCATCATACTCGGGAGTGTAAACGGGGTTTACAAAGCCCTTGTAAGGAGCGATGTTCAAACGTGCATAGCGGTCGAGCACCTCGCGGTGGAGGTCTTGGTCAACCTTAACGGCATACTTCTCAACGAGAGCGGCTCCGGCTTCATAGTCGCCTTCGCTCTTGATGCGCTGAATCTCGGCAAGCAGTTCACCGAAAAGTTCGCGCATACGCTCGTAATTGTTGATTTTCACATAGGTCTTGCCATCGCGTTTAATCAGTTCCACAACCTTGTCGGCAGCGCCATGTTCGAGCACCCACTCGGCAATGAGTTTGCGGTTGCGCATGTGAGCCTCCTCAATGTCCTTACCCGGTTCAATGCGCATAAGCTGTGTCATCAAACCGTTGAGCATATAATTGTAGTATTCGGCTTTATATGCATCGGGGTTGTCGAGCAGACCGAGTTGCAACAAACGGTTATCGGCGATGTAGTAGAGCGCAAAGAGGTCGGCACGGGTTTCCTCAAGGGTTGAGCCGTGAGCCTTCAGTGCATCGGGGTCAACACCGGGGAGCAGACGGCCTGAAGCGTGGCCGAGACACTCGTGAAGGTCGGTGTGAAGGTTGTCGGTGATAAACAGATACTTGTCCATCAGCTTGCTTGTAGCTTCGTCAATCACGAACTCTTCGTTGAAGCCGTTGCCGTGAGAAGCGTCGTCGTAAGCCTGAGTGATGTTTTCGATTGATACCGATTTCGAACCGTGAGCGGCACGAATCCAGTTTGCGTTAGGCAGGTTAATGCCGATAGGTGTCGAGGGGTAAGAATCACCGGCCAGGATGGCAGCGTTGATAACTTTTGCGGTTACACCTTTCACCTCAGGTTTGCGGAAGCGAGGATCAACGGGTGAGTGATCTTCAAACCACTGTGCGTTGTTTGAGATGGTTTCGGTGCGGGCTGAGGCTGCAACGTTCTTGAAGTTGACGATTGATTCCCATGAGCCGGTCATGCCGAGGGGGTCGCCATAGCTCTCAATGAAGCCGTTGATAAAGTCAACAACGGGTGTTGTGTCCTCGGTCCAAAGAATTGAATATTGGTCGAAGATTTTGAGGTCGCCCGACACATAAAACTCAATCAGAGCTCTGATTGATGCCTTCTGCTTATCGGTTTCGGCATACTGAAGGGCACGGTTCAAGTTTTCAACAATACGTTCGATAGCGGCTGAATAGAGTCCACCGATTTTGTAGGGCAATTCAACCACCTTGCCATTCTGCTTAACCACCTTGGTGTTAAGGCCGTAAGAGATGGGAGTGGGGTCATCGGCACGTTTAATGGCTGCGAAGTAATCCTCAACCTCCTGCTGAGTCACACCCTCATACATATTGTTGGCCGAAGTAACGATAAGGTCCTCTCCGTCAGCTTGGTTTACACGTTTGGGGAGATACGACGCATCGAAAATCAAACGAAGCACCTGATTCATGTTCTCATTGCCGATTTTGGCGATGAGTTGCGGATTGACAGCAACCAAATGCTTTAGCTCGTTGTTAAACCAGTTTGAGCTGAATTCGGGTGTGAACTTATCGGTTGAGTAGTGATGGTAAGCACCGTTACCAAACTCCACCTGCTTTAGATATTTCTCGAAAGCAAGGAACTGAGCATCGTTGTGGTCGCCCTCATATATCGAGTAGATGCCTTCGAGAATCTGACGGAGAGCGAGGTTGTATTTACCGTTCTGGTCCCACAGAATATCGCGGCCCGAGATGGCTGCTTCGGTGAGATAGTACACAAATTTCTTTTGGTCGAGCGTGAGTTGCTCAAAACCGGGCACAGAGTAACGCAACACTTCAATGTCTGCGAAACGATCCACTACTGTACCCGACGGATTGTTGGGGTCAAGAGTGTTTGCCATTGCTGAAGAGGTTATCACTGCGCAAGCGGCAGCGGCAATAATTGATTTTTTCATTTATTAGTATTTTAGTGATGTAGTAGCCACGCCGATACTGCGACGCAGCTACTACATCTGTTTTTTGCTTTATCTCAGCGAGTTATTCAACGTAGAGCACCAAGCCTTTCAGATACTCGCCTTCGGGGTGATAAATGTTCACGGGGTGGTCGGCCGGTTGAGTAAGCTGATGCAAAATGCGGATGCGACGACGGCTCTGTGCAGCTGCCGAGAACACAGCCAAACGGAATTGCTCGCGGCTCACAGCCTGAGAGCATGAGAATGTGAACACGATGCCACCGTGAGCCACCTTTTCAAAGGCTTTTGCGTTGAGGCGTTGGTAGCCGCGCAATGCATTGCGAAGGGCGCTACGGTGTTTTGCAAATGCCGGCGGGTCAAGAATAATCAGGTCGTAGGCATCGCGTTTCATATTGTCAAGGAACTTGAATGCATCCTCTGCAAACGATTTGTGACGAGTGGTGTCGGGGAAATTGAGTGCCACATTGGCATCGGTGAGAGTGATAGCCTTCTCCGAACTGTCGACCGAATGAACAAGCTCTGCCCCACCCTTCATGGCATATACCGAGAAACCTCCGGTGTAGCAGAACATGTTGAGCACCTTGCGCCCTGCGGCATAGCGGCCCAGCAGTTCACGGTTGTCGCGCTGGTCGAGGAAGAATCCTGTTTTTTGACCGCGCAGCCAGTCGATGTTGAATTGCAAGCCGTTTTCGGTGGCAACGGCAGTTTCCAAGCCACCGATAAGATAATCGTTTTCGGCATCGAGGTGAGCTTTATACGGGAGCGTAGTTTCCGACTTGTAGTACACGTTTCTGACGCCCAAATCAGGGAGCTTCACCAGTGCTTCGGCCACAATGTTACGCACAAAGTGCATACCGGGTGAGTGTGCTTGAATCACCGCTGTGGGGCCATAAATATCGACCACCAAGCCGGGGAGGAAGTCGCCCTCGCCATGCACCAAACGATAGGCGTTATTGTCGGGACGAGCCAAACGGAGCGCCTTGCGAAGCGCCAAGGCATCGGCAAGTCGCTTTTCAAAAAAATCAGAATTGATTTCGGTGTCGGCGAAGTCCAAAATTCTCACAGCAATGCTGCCTATTTGGAAATGCCCCACACCAATTGTGCGACCATCTGAAGCGAGGACTCTTACCACCTCGCCCTCTTCAAGCCCCTCGGGCAGAGGTTCGGCCAATGCACCGGAGAACACCCACGGGTGAAAACGGTCGAGCGATTCCTCTTTGCCACGTTTGAGACGCAGATTCTTTAATGTCATAGTATTGTTATTTTATCAAGAAACGATAAATGTCGTTGAAGTTAGCGTAGATTAACAGCGCAAACAGCAGTGCCATGCCTGTCATTTGGGCATATTCCATAAACTTATCCGAGGGCTTGCGGCGAGTGATAACCTCCCACAGCAGGAACATCACATGACCACCGTCGAGCGCGGGAATCGGTATGATATTCATGAACGCGAGGATTATCGACAGGAAGGCGGTCAACTCCCAGAAAGCCATCCAATTCCAGCGAGAGGGGAACATATTGCCGATTGCTCCGAAACCGCCGATGCTCTCAGCGCCCTCCTTCGAGAAGAGGTGTTTCAGCGAGCTAACGTAGGTTACCAACATGTTTGTGCCGTTGTTGATACCCACTGGAATGGCTTGGATGACGTTATATTTGAGGGTGTCGCATTGGAACACCTCCGACGGACCGGCCAACGCGAAACCGAGCTTACCGGCCTCGTTGGGTGTGGCCTTGGTTACAATGGTGTCGTTGCCTCGCAACAGGGTGAGTGAAACCTCCTTTGACGCATTGGCCAACAGGGCGGGCGACAGTTCCGTGTAAGAAGGTGTGGGTGTGTCGCCAACCGCGATAATGCGGTCGCCCTCTTGCATTCCGGCTTTGGCAGCTGCCTCACCGGGCATCACCTGCTTTGCAAACACCGGCATACGCAAGGTGATAGCCGCTCCGTCGCTCGAAAGTTTTTCAACAGCGTTTTTGGGGAGGGCTATGTTGACTGTGTCGGCGTGGTTGCGCAACACGGTAACGGTTTTCGATTCCAACATGTTGTAGAGCACCATGCGGTCATGCGAGTCGAGTTTTTCACCGTCGGCAGCCAAGAGTATGTCGCCGGTGCGGAAACCCATCTCCTGCGCAGCCGGAGAGAAGTCCATACCCTCGTAAGCGTTTTCAAAGGGGATTGTCTTCTCGCCCCAATACCATGCCATACCGGCATAGATGAGGATGGCAAGGATGAAGTTGTTGAGCACACCTCCGGTCATCACCAACAAGCGTTGCCATGCCGGCTTCGAGCGAAATTCCCACGGCTGTGCGGGTTGTTTCATCTGCTCGGTGTCCATCGATTCATCAATCATGCCGGCAATCTTCACATATCCGCCGAGGGGTAGCCAACCGATGCCATAGGTGGTTTCGCTACGTTTCGGTTTCCACTTGAAA
>CAZDIC010000069.1:0-4416 GCA_964505395.1 uncultured Alistipes sp.
CGGCGGTACCGGTCATACCGGCCAGCTTGTGATACATGCGGAAGTAGTTCTGCAAGGTGATTGTTGCAAAGGTTTGGGTGGCGGCTTCAACCTTCACGCCCTCCTTAGCTTCAATAGCTTGGTGCAAACCATCGCTGTAGCGACGGCCCTCCATGATACGGCCGGTCTGCTCGTCGACAATCTTAATCTTGTTGTCGTCGATTACATATTCGTTATCCTTCTCGAAGAGGGTGTAAGCCTTCAACAGTTGGTTCACGGTGTGCACACGTTCCGACTTCACAGCATAATCGGCCATAGCCTCATCTTTCAGAGCCTGGCGCTCCTGGAGGTCGGCAACATTTTCAAGTTCCGACAGACGAGCGGCGATGTCGGGGAGCACGAAGAACTGCGGGTCCTGGTTTTTGTCGGTCAACACATCGTAACCCTTATCGGTGAGCTCTACCGAACGGTTTTTCTCATCAATTACGAAATACAACGGGTCGGTAACAACCGGCATTTCGCGCGAGTTATCCTGCAAGTAGTAGGCCTCGGTTTTCAGCAAGGCGTTCTTCATGCCATCCTCGCTGAGGAACTTAATCAGCGGGCCATATTTGGGAAGACCTTTGAATGCACGGAACAGGAGCAATTCGCCCTCTTTGCGCACTTCCTTATTATCGGAGTTGATTTTCTGTTTTGCTTCGGCAAGGATTTGGGTTACCAAACGGCGCTGTGCCAAGAACACTTTCTCAACGTTGCCTTTATACTCGTCGAACAGCTGGTCGTCGCCCTTGGGCACCGGACCTGAGATAATCAACGGGGTACGGGCATCGTCGATAAGCACCGAGTCAACCTCGTCGACGATGGCGTAGTAGTGTTTGCGTTGCACCATATCCTGCGGTGCCATTGCCATGTTGTCGCGGAGGTAGTCGAAGCCGAATTCGTTGTTCGTACCGAAAGTGATGTCGCACTCGTAGGCGCGACGGCGTGCAGCCGTGTTGGGTTGGTGTTTGTCGATACAGTCAACGGTAGAGCCGTGGAACATGTAGAGCGGGCCCATCCACTCCGAGTCACGTTTCGACAGGTAGTCGTTGACGGTTACCACATGTACACCTCTGCGCGAGAGTGAGCGCAGGAACACCGGCAAGGTTGCCACAAGGGTTTTACCTTCACCGGTTGCCATTTCGGCAATTTTACCCTGGTGCAGCACCACGCCACCGATAAGCTGCACATCATAGTGCACCATATCCCAGGTTATCTCGTTACCACCGGCAATCCAATGGTTTTTCCACAAAGCTTTGTCACCGTCGATCGACACAAATTCGCGACCTTGAGCGGCCAATTCGCGGTCGAGGTCGGTTGCAGTCACCTCGATGATGTCGTTGGCGGCAAAACGGGCGGCGGTTTCGCGCATGGTGGCGAAAACAATCGGCAGGTGCTCGTTCAGCTGGTCTTCGATGATGTCGAGGATGTTGCTTTCATGTTTGTCGATTTCGTCCCACAGGGGCTGACGCTCATCGAAGGGGAGGTCTTCAACGCGCGCACGGATTTCGGCGGCGGCATCCTCATCGGCCTTGATGGCGGCGGCTATTGCTTGGCGCACTTCGTTGATTTTACCGCGAAGTTCGTCGTTGGTCAGGGTTTTCAGTGTGGGACCGATAGCGTTGATTTGATCGACGATCGGTTTGATTTCTTTGAGGTCGCGTTGCGACTTGTTCCCAAAGAGTTTACTCAAAATTGATTGGAGTGACATTATATTGGTTTGGTATTGGTTTCTGAATTTGTTGATTTATGCAGGTGCGGGGCCTACTGCTCCGCGAGGCGCCCGGCATTACCAACGCAGGCGCGGCATGGTAGCTCCGTTTGGCGAGCGTATGCGCAAAATGCCGCTAACAGTGGGTGCAATTTGGCGAGCATCCACAGGTGTGTTTATCGTCACCGGCTTCCCTTCAGGCTGAAGGATGAAAGCGGGTGCTGTGGCCGACACGGCGCGCATGGTGGTGGCCGGGGTGTCGGTGTTTGTGTCATCATTAACCTCTTGCCAGCCCGGAGCGATGGTCACATACACATCGCCGGCGCTGTTAACCGAGGTGTTACGGCGTATCGCATCGGGTTTTTCGCCGGCGCGACGTTCCATTACATCATCAATGGTCCATGCGTTGCTGACACCGCTCATGCGGGTCAGGAAGTCGGCAGCCTCCTTGCGGATGTTCTTGGCGTCGACAGCACGGTCCTTTATCAGTTTGCGGTTGAGATAGAGTTGCCCGTTGTAATAGCCGCTCACCCACTCTCCATTGCCATAAATGGCCATCAGATACATGTTGAGCAACGACACGGCTTTGCGAGAGGAGAATTCGCCGAACGGCACTCCCCACAGCTCGTCGTCGCGACGGGTGCGCTGATTCAACGGTGTGCCGGCCACAAACACCAAAGTGTTGTTCATGCCGGGGCCTTTCTTCTCAATTACCTCAAAGAGGGAGGCCAGGTCGCGGTCGAGGCGCAGATAGCTGTCCATCAACTCCACACGGCTGTCGGCATCGCGGCCATATATGTAAGGCTGCAACGTGTAGCCTATATTGAGCATATCCGTACTCTCACGTTTACCCAAGGTCAGCACGGTGATATAGTCGGCTGCCATGCGTGTGATGTCGGTGTTGACAATCGGAGAGTTCTTATATTCAAGATAGCGGGTTGTGGCGGTGCGAGGGAAGGTGTGATAGAACGAGCTCACACGTTTGTGTGCCGGCAGGTCGGGCAATTCCGATGGCTTCACAATCGGCTCCCACTGCAAAGTGTCAAGGCGCAATTCATTGGGCGCACGACGGTTGGCTGTTTGCGGTGGTGTGGGCAGGTCCTTATAGTAGGTTGTTGTGGCCCACTTTCCGGTGGCATCATTCACCCAAAAGGCACTGTTGCCGGCATGGCCTGCCAAAATAATCGCTTCGGAAGCTTCGGGAGCAATGGCGTAAACGTAGCCGGGGCCACCTCCGGCAATGCGAATTTCATCGCCTAATGTCGACACTGCCAACGCTTTAGGCGACAGAGTTTCGTTAGTAAAGTTGCCGATGGTTGAGGCGTCGAACAGCACCGAATTCACACGTTTGGTAGTGGGGTCATAAACCTTTGCCGAGGCTATGCCATTGACCCACGGTGTGGTGCCGGTGAAGATTACCGCCGATGCAGCTGCTCCGTCGAGCGGTGTGCCATAGTCAACATCGTTGATGGTGACACCATGCTCTAACAGGCGACGGAAACCGCCGTCGGTAAACTGCGGACGCAACAGTTCCAGATAATCCATGTTGAGCCCCTCAACCACAATACCCACAACAAGTTGAGGCCGCTTGCTTTTGGCATCGGCCTTCTGACTGGTTTGGGCTGTAACGGTGAGGGTTGTGATTGCTGCCACGAGCAACCCTACAACACCTGTTGTTATCTGGCGATTCTTCATCCTATTTTTGCGCAACGACACACATAAATCTGTGTGGCCGAGCGTATTAAGTCACATAATATCAAAATGGGGAAGGCGGCGTTGAGAGCCTGCCCTAAAAAGTGATGCCCTGCGAGTAACAGCATCAGCATTGCAAAGTTACAAATTTGATACCAATAAACCACACATTTACACTTTTTTATCCACACGCACACCGCCGGAATGAGGCACAGCGGATTAAGCCACAGATAGAGCCAGTTGGGCGAGGTGGCTTCATGCACCGACACAAAAATCAGGAAGGTGAGCACACAGCCACACACAAAGCAGCCGGCGTAAAACAGCGTGTCGAATAGGCGTGTGAGCCGTTTGCGGCGCACATCTCTGACACTCAACACAATGGTCATCAGCAGTAGTGCTATCGACGCTGCCATCGGGGTAAGCAGTGCCGGTGTTGCATCCAATTGCACACCATCCTCGGCACCGTCGACCAACACACGGGTGGCGGTTACCATCGGAGTGAGACGGCCGTCGGCTTTGAGGCGCGTTGCAGTGTTGAGCTGACGTTGCAGGTATATCGGGGCAAAAGTGCGTTCGCGAGCGGTCACGTTATAGTCAATGCCTGAGCCGAGGGCAAGGTCGATGCCAAACTGATACCATGGGTAATGGGCGTGATAGCGCGTCATCTCCCGGCGGAAGGTCAATCGGTCGGCATCGGTGGCAACAGTGTCGTTAAGGATTATCTTTGAGCCGATAGCGGCTTCAACCAACGCCAACGGACGTGTGGCGCAGTTATCTTTCACATAGTTGTAGCGATAAGTGCAATTCTCGGGGCGCAAATTCTCGGCCACGAGTTCCTCCAGGCGAAGTGCCTCCTCGGCGGTGAGGTTAAGCTGTTGCTCCACCACACGACGATTTTCGGCTATGTATTCTCGCAGGAAAATCTCAAAGGGGTAGGCAGCCGCCATATAGTCGGTTTCCCCCTTCACAAAACGATACAGGAAGTTGGGCGATGC